>NZ_JBALMO010000030.1:0-71585 GCF_036963345.1 Bacillus sp. JJ722 | reverse complement strand
TATCTGAATTATTCGGAAGTATATTATCAAATTGCCTAATTATATCTAAAGCATGCTCATATTCACCGTTGTTTATAAACTTTTCAATAATACCTTTAATAACATCTAATTGTTTAGATACATTTTCCGACATTATACACCTCTTTATACAATGTAATTTTTAATATATTTTAAACGCACTAAATCTAAACACCATATCATTTTATATAGAAATCATTTCTAACCTAAAAAACGCAACTGAACTACTTTATCATCCAGAAATGAATTTCAACTTCTTTATAGCATTCTTTTTTGCATCATAAAAAGTTCTAATTGCCTCCGAGCCATTTATTCCAATGTTCATAGCTTCCGCAAAATTTTGCTTTACCCAATTTAACTGATGGACTAACTGTTTATCATTTCTAACTTCAAATTTTAAATATTCCACATTTTCTTTCAATATATAACTATCATTTCTTGGATTAGTCGTCAGTAACATACAACCTGTAGACATAGCATCCATTGCTGAAGTAGTCGGAAAACCATCAAGTGCAAATTGATCTTGAAAACTTGCATTTATAAATACATGAGTTTTTTTATAAATTTGCACTAACATATCCGGATTTAAAGGACCATAAAATGTAAAATTCGGATTACTCAACTGATATAGTTCACCTTCCCAGTTTCCAATAATATGTAAGTGGAATGAATTGTCTAATTGATTGAAGGCCTTAGCTACTGTAGAGAATCCTTTTCTTATACCGTTATGCGCACAAAAAATTAATTCAATTCTTTTATCCTTAACTTTTGGATTATATTCATACAGTTCAGTATTAGAAATGCCAGGAATATACATTGCTTCAGGTATGATTGCTAAAACCTCATCGATGTTTGTAAAGACTTTATCATAATTATTTTTAATTATCTTAATAAATTCTGGAGATGTAGACGGATCTAATCCACCACCTGGATATAAAGTTGTACTTAACTTAATATTTCTTTCTCTAATAACATCTGATAAATCAATTCCACGTAGCCCTCCAGCGATAACTGTCCCATCTGGAAGATGTGTTTTACCTATTAAACTCAAAGCGAGATTTAAGAAAACACAATAAATATGTGTGATATTTTCCTTTCTAGAAATATCTCTAAATTGTGAGATATGAAATACTTTTTTAGGGAACTCATCAGTATGTTTATATGTTGCAAAAAAAAATACATCTGAATGTATTTCTTGAAATTTCATATTCTCCCAGTATCTAAATCCACTTTGCTTCCAAGGAAATACAGTATCTATGATAGCTAGTTTCATACCTTCACCTCTTTTGTTGTTTAAAATATCAAAGAGATATTTTTTATAATATTCAATTTTCTTACACTTTATTAAATATCTAACTTCATGAACACTGATAGAAAGTCTTTTTTGTTTTTAAGTTTATTCGTTATCATTTCACGATATGATAAAAAAATTGACAAAGCTAGCATGAAAAAGACTTTTTGAGATGTAAGGATTTAAAGATTGCACTCAATGCAAAGCACACCATAAACCCCCATTTGAAACTACCTATGGGGGCTTTACGGTTTATATTTCAAATTTCTTTATATTTTTCGTTAACGTTTGCGATAATTCATTAAGCTTCACACCAATATCATGATACTTCTTCATTTCTTCATAATGTTCATTTGTTTGTTGTTGCATCATTTCTATGTAGGATTGACTTTCTTGAGAAAGGGATGCATTTCTCTCTGCTGCTTGTTCCATTATTGGCAGCATATCGTGTAGCTCATACAACTTCTGTTCACTGCTTCTTAACATATCATTAACGTTTTCTACATGAGCGGTTAAGCTTAACACAGATTGCTGGCTATTGGTAGCGATATTCCAATGTTCTTGCATACTTTCTAATATTTGATTGTATTCACTAGTAGCATAATTCGTTAACGTTTCCATTTGATAAATTGTAGCAGAGATTTCCTCTGTAGCTGTTGCCGACTGCTCAGCTAACTTTCGAACTTCTCCCGCTACAATTGAAAATCCCCTACCTGATTCTCCAGCTCTTGCTGCCTCTATCGTTGCGTTTAGAGATAATAGTTTCGTTTGTTCTGCAATACTGCGAATTAATTCCACAACTGACGTGACAGCTTTAGAATGGTTATGCATGCTTAACACTGTATCGTTCATTTTTGCAAGTTCGACCTTATAATTCTCTAATGCTTCTAACATTTCATTCGTTTTTTTAATACCGATTTTTGCAGATTCATCCATGTCTTTTGAACTTTCGAAGATTTGCTGCATGCTTTCCACAATTGATTGTACTTCATTCTTCATTACTTGGAATGATTCTATACTTGAAATTGAACTAACAGCCGTCTCTTCAGCAGCTTTTTGAACAATCGCAATACCATCAACTAAATTTTTATTTCCTTTTACAAGTCCTTGTGAAGATAATCTTAACTCTTCACCTTGTTGATCAAGCTCAGTAGATGTTTGTGTAATTCTTTCAATAAGCGCTTTAATTCCATTTATTAACAATTTATAACTTTTAATTAATGAATTAACTTCTGGAGAATGACCATCAATGTCAATTTGCACATTCAACTTTCCTTCTCGCGTATATCTCATCGTTTCACGCAAAGCCGCAAGTGGTCTTACGAGTAATTTAATCGTATAGGTCATAACGATTGCTGTTAGTATCACAATACCAACTGCGATTGCAATTGTTAGAAACTTTAAGTTTTCGATAGGATCTAAATAATCTTCTTGAGGTATTGCTAATAAATAGATTCCTTTCACTTCTTGGATATTTTTAAATCCTAGTGAATACATTTTCCCATTAATTTCAGTATGTAAAATACCTGATTGTTTTTTTGAAATCTGCTCAACCAAATCTTTTGAAAAGGTTAATTTACTTTGTTTATTACTATCAAATGGTGTTACTTTATTTTGATTTAGAAGGAAAAACTCAGCATGCAAATCGTCTTGTTGCATATCAGAACTTTGCTTCTTAACAAAAGATTGTATCCCTTTCTCAAACTTTTCTTCATTTCCCACAAATAAAAGCATATTGTTTTGTGCCATTTCATAAAAGAGAGCCACTTCCCTTTCAATTCGCTGCTCCATTAAATGTAACATGGCTGATTTTGATTGCTGCCACGATAAAAAACCTATACTTCCTGCAGTTAACATAAGTAATAATATAGTCAGAAAAATAATCCGATTGGGCAAACTCCATTTTCTCTCTTTAGTTACCCTGTCGCCCTTCTTTTTTACCGCGACTTTCATCCCATCCCCCTCTTTCTACCACTTATTATCTTGAATGAATGTAAAGAGAGGATTAAGGTATTATGAATTTTTTGTAATTTATTTATATGAAATACTTTTTCAGTGCAAGGCTTTACACCTTACAAAACTTTTTTAATAACTGCCCAAAATTGGGCATATCTTTCCTAATGCTACATATATATGAACTAACACAATTTTATTAGGAGGAGTTAATGGTGAAAAAAATCCTATTTCTATTACTAATCGCTCTTGTTTGCTATGCGATTTACTTCGATTTAACAAAAGGAACATTGCCCGCATTCACTGCTCCTCATGATACAATCAACGCGAATAATAACGATAGCCTTCTCCCTTATAAAGAAATTCCTGTTCAAGCTGGCGACACAGTGCTAAGTATTCTAGAGAGGGAAGAAGGACATCTATCAAAGCCAATAGATGCAATTATGAAGGACTTTCAAGAATTAAATAATGGGGTATCTCCTCATGATATTCAAATTGGAAAAACATACAAATTCCCAACCTATTTGAAACCTTCACAATAGGAAGTACGTCTATAAGATATAAGTGCAGTATAAAGTTAAGATACTCAATTTGTTGTCAAATTCTCATAATGATTGATACAATAAGAAAGATATTTACCGTAGATTAGATTTACAACACCAACATCTATATAGGTAGTATTAAAGGAGAGAAATCACGTGAGTGAAATTATACATCGTTCAAAAACCCGTCCAGTCAAAGTTGGTAATTTGACAATTGGGGGTAGTAATGAATTATTTATTCAAAGTATGACTACTACAAAAACACATGATGTGGAAGCAACTGTTGCTGAAATCAAACGATTAGAAGATGCTGGTTGCCAAATTGTCCGTGTTGCTTGTCCAGACGAAAGAGCTGCAAACGCCATCGCTGATATCAAAAAACAAATTAATATACCACTTGTAGTCGATATTCACTTCGACTATAAGTTAGCATTAAAAGCCATTGAAGGCGGAGCAGACAAAATCCGTATTAACCCAGGTAATATTGGACGCCGTGAAAAAGTAGAAGCTGTTGTTAATGCAGCCAAAGCGAAAGGTATTCCAATCCGAATTGGTGTTAATGCTGGATCACTTGAGAAGAAAATTCTTGAAAAATACGGCTATCCAACTGCTGATGGTATGGTAGAAAGTGCATTACACCACATTCAAATACTAGAAGAACTGGACTTCCACGATATTATCGTGTCCATGAAAGCATCAGATGTAAACTTAGCTATTGAAGCATATGAAAAAGCCGCTAAAGCATTTGATTATCCATTACACTTAGGTATTACAGAATCAGGGACTCTATTCGCAGGTACTGTTAAGAGTGCGGCAGGTCTTGGAGCGATTCTTCATAAAGGAATCGGAAATACGCTACGCATTTCACTAAGTGCTGACCCCGTTGAAGAAGTTAAAGTTGCAAGAGAGTTACTAAAATCATTTGGGTTATCTTCAAATGCGGCAACGCTTATTTCATGCCCGACATGTGGTCGTATCGAAATTGACTTAATTAGTATCGCTAATGAAGTAGAAGAATATATTAGCAACATTAAGGCACCGATTAAAGTTGCTGTGTTAGGCTGCGCCGTAAATGGACCAGGTGAAGCTCGTGAGGCTGACATTGGTATTGCCGGAGCTAGAGGAGAAGGACTATTATTCCGTAAAGGAAAAATCGTTCGTAAAGTACCTGAAGAAATCATGGTAGAAGAGTTGAAAAAAGAAATCGACATTATTGCTGAAGAATACTTTGCAAAAAAAGCAGAAGAAGAAAAAAGTAATAACTAATTCTAGAAAAAACAACAAGAGGCAGACATAATCGTCTGCCTCTTGTTGTTCTACATACAACCAAAACACTTATCGGAATATATTTTACACCTTAAAGAATCGGGATTAAGAACAGGCTAATAATCATCGATAATGTCCCAATAACAATTGCCCATGCCCCAAAGCCGATTTCTCCTTTTCTTAGAGCAAATAAACCTAGAACAACGGCTATTGTTCCAAATAAATAAGGTGAGAAGAAAAGGGAAAGTACAGCCAAAATTAAAGCTGTATATCCAATGATTCTAATTGCGAGTTTTCTTTTCTTAACTTCTGGATATACTTTCTCATCCAAGATTGTTTGATGGTGTTCTACTTCAACATTTATTTCTTCATGATGCTTCTCATTATGATTTTGTGTTTCACGATTTTCCATGATAAACTGCCTCACTTTCTTCTAAGGTGCGACCTTATTGTTCTCTGAATAACCCAATACATCTCTATAAAGTGAAACTTTAATCTGTGTGGGGGTTCGTCCATCCCCCATAGATTATTAGTTGAACCAATCGGGTTCTTACTGGCGCTTAATCTCCCACTTAATCATCTTCGTTTTGAAGTGGGAATCTTAGCACCAGTTTGAACGGGATAAAAATGATTCAATATGTAAATGAAATAAATTTGGGACTTATAATACTTATATAGATTAAAAATACCAATCAAAAACCTTTTTCTAATATTGTTCAAAAAAAGTGAAATAACGATTCTCATACTAACTAATGGTATAGATTACTAAATTAAGTTATAATTCCAAAGAGACTACTTAAACAGTAAACTATAATACTTCACCATAATTTCTATTCTAACAAAGCAGGTGTTAAAATGACAAAGATTCGATTTGGAATTGATATTGATGGTACTATAACTAGACCCGATACATTCCTTCCGTTTTTAAATAAAGATTTCGGATTAACCTTAACAATTGAAGATATAACGGAATACGACCTAACGCCATTTGTTAATGTTCAACCTTCAGTATTGGCACAATGGTTTACAAAAAACGAGGCGATGATTTATGAAGCATCTCCTTTATACGAAGGCGCGAAGGAAGTTGTAAATAGATGGTCTAATTTGGGCGATCTGTATTTTATTAGCGCGCGAAATACTCACCTAATGGATGTAACGGAAATGTGGTTTCATAAAAACCAAGTTGCGTATCACCATATCGAATTAATTGGGACACATAATAAAATTGCAACAGTAAAGAAGCATAATATCAATGTGTTCTTCGAAGATAAACATGATAATGCTGTAGAAATAAGTGAAGAATGTGATATTCCTGTCATCCTTTTTAATACTGCCTATAATCAAGGAAGCATTCCTTCAAACGTTATTCGAGTAAACAATTGGCAAGAAGCAGAGAATTGGGTTAATAACAGCTTTAAACTATAAATATGTATTTTAGAAATAGCACCTACTTGTTATGGGTGCTATTTCTTTTGATTACAACTTAACCCTTTTTTAATTGATAATCATTATCATTTATGATATATTGTGGTAAGTTCATTAATAGAGAGAAAAGAAGGTGAAACACCGATGATTAGACGATTTTACTCGTACTATAAACCATACAAACGGCTATTCATTATTGACTTCGGCTGTGCAGTATTCGCCGGATTACTAGAATTAGCTTTTCCCTTAGCTGTACAATGGTTTATTGATTCATTATTGCCTGGGGAAGACTGGCCTACTATTGTAAGCGTAAGTTTTGGCTTATTAATACTTTATTTAATAAGTACCGGTCTACAATTTGTTGTAAACTATTGGGGTCACAAACTCGGTATTAATATCGAAACTGATATGAGACAAGAACTATTTCAACACATACAAAAGCAATCATTTCGATTCTTCGATAATTCGAAAACTGGCCATTTAATGAGCCGAGTTACAAACGATTTAATGGATATTGGGGAACTTGCGCATCACGGTCCAGAAGATTTATTTATTGCTATCATGACTTTCTTCGGAGCATTCTTCATTATGTTGACAATCAATGTAAAGTTAGCACTAATTACTGTATGCTTAATTCCATTTCTACTACTCATTATGATCTTTGGTAACTTAAATATGAACAAAGCATGGAAACGGATGTATGGAGAAATAGCAGAGGTTAACGGGCGCGTAGAAGATAGTATTTCCGGAGTACGCGTTGTACAATCCTTTACAAATGAAGATTTTGAGATTAACAGATTTACAAAAAACAATAAAAAATTCCGAAAAGCTAAGCTAGGCGGATATAAAGTAATGTCATTCAGCTTATCTGGCATTTACATTATGACACGTCTTATGACCTTAATAGTTCTTATTGTAGGTGCTTGGTTTGTATATGATGGACAATTGAAATATGGAGAAATGGTCGGTTTTATCCTATATGTAAACGTACTATTTAAACCTGTAGAGAAAATTACCGCTCTTATGGAATTATATCCGAAAGGTATGGCTGGATTTAAACGTTTTACAGAGCTTATTGATGTGAATCCTGACATTGAAAACCGAACAAATGCAGTAGATGTTTCCAAATTACATGGTGATATAAGATTTGACAATGTTAGCTTTGGATATGAAGAGAACAAAACTACATTATCAAATATTAGCTTATCTATTTCCGCTGGTGAAACAGTTGCCTTTGTTGGACCTTCTGGAGCTGGAAAAACAACCATTTGTTCTTTAATCCCACGATTTTATGATGTAGAAGAAGGTAAAATTGTGATAGATGGATTAGACATTCGTGATATGACAAAAGAGTCACTTCGTTCTCAAATTGGAATCGTTCAACAAGATGTATTTCTTTTTACAGGAACATTGAAAGAAAACATCGCTTACGGGAAGCTTCATGCAACAGATGAAGAGATTCATACCGCAGCGAAACGCGCACATCTAGAATCCTTTATTGCAGGCCTACCTGATGGTTATGAAACACAAATAGGTGAGCGAGGATTAAAGCTATCTGGTGGTCAAAAGCAGCGAATTGCCATTGCTCGTATGTTCTTAAAGAATCCACCTATTCTTATCCTCGATGAAGCAACTTCGGCATTAGATACAGAGACAGAAATGATTATTCAACAGTCATTAAACGAATTAGCTGAAAATCGAACAACATTAATTATCGCCCATCGATTAGCTACTATTCGAGATGCAGATCGCATCATAGTTGTTACAGAAGATGGTATAGCCGAGGAAGGTAAACATGATGACCTAATTGCAAACGGCGGCATCTTTGCTAACTTACACCAAGTGCAGTACCAGAGATAATATACAAAGAAAGCGCCATTCACTATTGGATGGCGCTTTAATTAATGACATTCTGGACAACGTCCATAAATTTCAAACTTATGTCCAGAAATATCGTATTCATTTAAGTCCTCAGATAGATTCTGCATTGGACATGTCGCAATTTCCTTAGTAGAGCCACAATCTAAACAAATAAAATGATGGTGATGATGATTATGACTACAAGTGAAGCGAAAATGTTTTTCACCTGATAGCTCAGTCATTTCCAGAATGCCTAAATCTACGAACAATGATAGATTTCGATAAATCGTATCAAAGCTTAAGCTTGGATAATTAACTTTCATATTTTCTAACACATCTTTAGCTGTTAAATACTTGTTATTATTAGAAAAAAGCTGAAGCATATCTTCTCTTTTACCAGTAAATTTATAACCTTTATCTTTCAATAGTAACAATGCCTCATCGACGTTCATGACGATCAACTCCATTACAAGTATTATCCCCTGTGGATTTTCACCTTCTTATATCCGATAGCTGCCAAAAGAATCAGAATCGCTATCATTACAATCGTTCCACCTGGTGCAAGATCTAAATAAAAAGATAGAAAGAGACCACCGACAACGGAAATTTCTCCAAAAATAATCGAGTAAACAATCATTTGTTTAAACCCATTAGCCAACCTCATACTTGCTGCTACAGGTAAAGTCATCAATGACGATACTAGCATAACTCCAACAATTCTCATTGATGAAGCAATAACAAGCGCAACGAGTATGATGAATATAAAGTGAATGACATTAGCTGGTATACCCGATGCTTTTGCATGATCTTCATCAAACGAAAGTAAGAAGAATTCTTTATATAATAATGTAATGATTGCTATAACAATAATGGCAACAACCAATATTGTCCACATATCCGCTCTAGAAACAGCACTTACACTACCAAATAAATAACTGAATAAATCTGTATTAAATCCTTCAGCTAGCGAAATAAAAATAACACTAATACCTATTCCACTTGATAAAATAATGGGTATCGCTAATTCTTGATAATGTTTGTAAACACTACGAAGACGCTCAATGAATAACGAACCAATTACAGAAAAGGCCATACCCATATAAAGCGGATTGATAGTACCTACGCTAGAGAAAAATTTCTTCTCTATAAACAAACTAAAAGAAATACCTGCTAGCGTAACATGACTCAATGCATCAGCTATTAAAGATTGCCTTCTTACAACAACAAATACCCCTAATAATGGAGCAATAATCCCAATAATGAGACCAGTAATAAATGCGTTTTGCAAAAATTCGTACTGCAATAAACCCGAAATCATCGGAAACCTCCCGATTACATATTATATGTTTTTTAATTCTTTGTGGTAACATTCCCATGAAAACAAGATAGCTCAACATCGCTTAATTGCTGATATTCATGTGAATTACCGTGGAAATGTAAGTATTTGTTCAAGCATGCAACATGTGTGATTTTTTCACTCACTGCTTCTACATCATGTGTAACAAGCATTAACGTAATGCCTAAATTTTGATTTAAATGTTCAAGCATTTTGTAGAATTGTTTTACATTAGCCGCATCAACGCCTACCGTTGGTTCATCTAATATTATAAGCTCTGGATCACTAACTAAAGCACGAGCAATAAATACACGTTGTTGTTGTCCACCTGATAACTCACCGATGTTACGATTAGCAAAATCTAGCATACCAACCGACTCTAAAGCGTTCCATACTTTTTCACGATGCTGTTTCTTCGCAAAACGAAAAAGACCTATTTTCTTTGTTAATCCACTCAATACCACCTCAAAGACCGTTGCCGGAAATCCACTATTAAATGAATTAGCTTTTTGTGAAACATATCCGATTTTATCCCATTCTTTAAAGTTTTGTAACTGTTTACCAAATAATTCAATCGAACCGGTTTGAACTTTTAACAAACCCAGAAGCAATTTCAACAGCGTAGACTTACCGGAACCATTCGGTCCTACGATTGCTAAGAAAGCTCCTTTTGGAATTGTAAGATTGATTTTTTCAAGAACAAGGTTCTTCTCGTATCGATAAGAAACATCCTTAATATTAATAATTATATCTTTCATTTATCTCACCCAATTTAAGAATCATTACGATTTACACGTTGTAGTATACCCTTTTTATTTATGAAAGTAAAGAAATGGGTCGTACTTCTTTTCTTTTTCAGTTCATTATCAATTCCTTTCTTCATATGTTAAACAAGAGGAGGGATGATGTGAGGTTTTTAGAAAGTATTATTAATATGAAAATAAATAATATCCGTAGAGATGAACTAATGAGTCTGGCCCAGCAGCATGGTGTCGTATTAACACTTGCTGAAGCCGATCGCATTGCCCAAGTACTACGGGGGAAAAACTATAATTTATTTAATAGCGAACAAAGAAGGCATATTGTCAATAAAATTGCGGCTATCATCGGTAATGACCGCGCCTTACAGATTGAACAAATATTTTTGAGTTTTACAGGAAGATAACATTATTCATAAAGTGAAACTTTAATCGGTGGGTGAATTCGTCCATCCCCCACCGATTATTAGGTGAACCAATCGGATTCTTTGGCGCTTCATCTACCACTTAAGCTTCTTCGCTTTTACTTTTGTTTGGAAGTGGGAGTCTTAGCGCCACCAATTAGAACGGGATAAAGAGGAGACTCAGGGAAGAGTCACCTCTTTACTTTATTACCAAAGAGAATTTCTTCATAGTCCGTTCTTCTTTCAAACCACCCGTTGTCGTATTGAATTTTTAAAATGGAATTTTATTGAAATTCATTCACTAAAAATATACAATAAATATAGAGTTAGTTAGTTGAATAACTAGTAAGGGGTGAATGGATGGCAAAGCCAAATGTAGTTAGCAAATTAGATTTAATTCAAGCCGCAAAAGATTGTCTAGTAGAAAAAGGAATTGATAAGTTTACATTAAGGGCAGTAGCAGATAAAGCAGGCGTAACTCAAGGTACCATTTATTATCATTTTCGTACTAAAGAGCAGCTATTTTTAGCTCTTGTTCAAGATGTATGCGATATATCTTGGAACGAATTAAGTGAATATAGCGACCATGTTATTACGAAAGCCATTGATTCAGCCAAAAGCCGATGTTCATATGATTCATTCTTTCACAGATTGTTCTTTACATTAATTGTATCAAGCTTTACGAACGAAAAAATGAATCAACAATTAGGAGAGATTATCCAAAAAGAAAACGAAGCACTCTCTAATCGTTTATCAACATTGTGGTCTACCTCTCCTATTAAGGGGATCTCATATGAAACATGGGCAATATTAATCAATGCCATTGTAGATGGTCTAGCAATGCAAGCTTTATTATCTAAACAATTTCCTGTAGAAAAAACATATTCAGAACTTGAACAATTATTAGTCCATTTAACTAAGCAAACTCATTCGGAGGGATAAAATTATGAAACAATACATGCTACCAACTATTTTCGGTATTACCGTTTGGTTTGCAGCTACATTGTTCTTTGCTTTATTTGGCGAACATGTTTTATTCGCACCTAATACTGCCTCATTTACAATGAGCCTAATAACATTAATTATCGGAACAGCCATCTCACTATATCTTATAACACGCTTATATTTACTTTTTAATCATAAGAAAAATGCAGCGCTGAGGTTTGGAATCATTGGAACTTGTATCGTTCTAGTTTTAGATACATTTTCTTTATCAAATTACACAGTCATTTTTCCCAATTTACACGATACGCAAATCATCGCCTTTACAGCTTGGATGTCATTTGCATATGCCTTATTTTTAATCATTCCCGCTGTTATTAATTTAAAATACACCAAAAAAGACGCGTGAAATGAACGCGTCTTTTTTGTTTATGACTGAGCCATAATATCCTCTAATACATTCTCTTGAAATGTACCTTGTTTCAACATTTCAATTTCAAATTTATAAGGAGCTTTCTTATTCTTTTTATCCTCACCCACATAAGGTGTTTCTAAAATTTTTGGAACATCCATTAGTTGCGGATGATGAACAATTTTATTAAGTGCAGAATAACCAATATGACCAAAGCCAATATTTTCGTGACGGTCCTTTCCAGCACCTCTCACATTTTTACTATCATTAATATGCAGTACTTTCAAACGATCAATTCCGATAATTTTATCAAATTCATTCAACACACCATCAAAGTCTTCGACAATATTGTAACCAGCATCATGCGTGTGACATGTATCAAAACAAACTGATAATCGATCGTTATGAGTAACTCCATTGATAATCATCGCTAGCTCTTCGAAACTACGACCACATTCCGTTCCTTTTCCTGCCATTGTTTCTAGAGCAATTTGCACTTTCTCATTTCCAGTTAACACTTCATTCAAGCCTTCAATAATCTTCTTAATACCCTCTTCAGCACCAGCTCCAACATGAGCACCTGGGTGAAGAACAATTTGAGACGCTCCAATTGCTTCTGTGCGCTGAATTTCAGATGTTAAGAAGTCAACGCCTAATTGGAATGTCTCAGGTTTAAGAGAGTTACCAATATTAATGATATATGGTGCATGCACTACGATATCGTTAATACCATTTTCTTGCATATGCTTACGCCCTACTTCAATATTTAAGTCTTCGATGCTTTTACGACGTGTATTTTGGGGTGCACCCGTATAAATCATGAATGTGTTTGATCCATAGGATACAGCTTCTTCACTTGCCGCAAGCAACATTTTTTTACCGCTCATTGACACATGTGACCCTATTTTCAACATTTCTCTTCCCCCTTTTTACTTATTTTTTCTTTCTTGATTTTGCTTCAATACGTCTTTGACGCTTCTTATGCGCTTCTAATTCGTATTGCTTTTTCTTTTTGTAACCTGGTTTTACTTTTTTCTTTTGAGTAACAATCGCTTTACCTTTCACATCAAGCTCTTCTTTTTGCTTCTTACGGTTTTTACGCTTGTTGCGATCATCTGATTCCGTCCATTCACCGTTTACAAAATCTTGGTTCACGAAGCTTACGCCTAGCTTCTCAAGCTTGTTTAGAGCATCTTCATCAGACAATTCATAAATTGTTGTCGCAATACCACTATAACCAGCTCTTCCCGTACGACCTGCTCTATGAATATAAAAATCTAAATCTGCAGGAATCTCATAGTTGATGACATGACTTACACCTTCAATATCAATTCCACGAGCGGCTAAATCTGTAGCTACAACATATTGGAATTCAAGGTCATTAATCTGCTTCATCATTTTACGGCGTTCACGAGGAGATAAGTTACCATGAAGGCGACCTACACGCAGACCTTTCTTAATTAAATCATCTGCTACGATATCTGCCATTTGCTTAGTATTCGTGAAGATAATAGCGAGATACGGATTATACGATGTTACTACATCATAAAGTAATTTCGTTTTATTACGATGACGTAACGGAATTAACACATGCTCAATTTTATGGGCAGTAATATGCTTTGGATCTACTTGAACATAGCGTGGGTTTTCCATGTACTTCTGTAAAAACGGCTTTAATTTCTCCGGTATTGTTGCTGAAAATACAAGCATTTGTAATTTTTCAGTCATACGCGCTGCGATGAAATCAACTTCTTGGATAAATCCCATATCAAGCATTAAATCCGCTTCATCGACTACTAAAGTTGTTGCAGTGTATACTTGTAGTGCTTTAGCATCCATTAAATCTTTAATTCGTGCAGGTGTTCCGATAATGATATGTGGCTGTTGCTTTAATTTATCAATCGTACGTTGCTTGTCCGTTCCACCTACGTAGCAACGAACGTTTACTTGCTTATCTTCTGGGAAGCACTCTGCAATTTTAACAGCTTCCAGATAAATTTGTTTTGCTAGCTCACGAGTTGGTGCTGTTATAATAGCTTGTACTTCTTCACGTTCTGGTTCTAATTGCTGCATAATTGGCAATAAATATGCATGCGTTTTACCTGTACCAGTTTGCGATTGCCCAATAATACTAGTACCTTTTAGTGTAGCTGAAATCACCCGTTCCTGAATATCAGTTGGCTTCTTAAAACCTCTTTTTTCAATGGCTTCTAGAATATATGGATGAAAGGAAAATCTTTCGAATTGATTTGACATATATAAACTCCTTAAATAATCTACATTTTTCAACAATAACTGCTTGTATTATCTTAACCTCTTTACTTGATTAACTCAACAATTCTAAACACATTATGAAAATTCTTTTAATTTGATATATAGTTTCATTCCCATTTTTCCCAAGTTTGCATAACTTAATAAGGAAGATTACTGTATTTCATTTATTAATACAAATAATATGTTGAGGAGAGAAATAGATCATGAATAGAATGTTTCATAATAATGTAGGCAATGATTTCCCTAGAAACTCTCCCCCATTTCAAAATAATATGCCAATTCAAGTTCCACCAAGACAAGTTGGAGTATTTCCCAATTCTGGTCCTAGACCAAATACACCTTATAATATGGCACCATTTCCTCCACCTGGCAATCAAGGGAGATTTCAAAAACGAATGGGTCCTCCAAAGAGAGGGCCTATGTCCCACAACCAGCAACAGAACTTTGCACAAATGCCTTTTGATCAGCAAGCTAATATGAATAATCAACAAAAGGGAGGACTATTATCAAAGCTCTTGAAAAAATCCGGGAGAAGAAATAACACACCACCACCACCTCCTCCACCCAACGGATTAAGTTCACCTTTTGCATTACCAACTAACCAGGCACGAAACGCTGCTGTAATCGCTAGTCAAACTGCTACTACTAGAGCTGCTAGTACTACTGCTACTAGTACTGCTGCTAGTACTGCTACAAGCAGCGGAGGAGTATTCAAAACACTATTAAATCCAGGTAACCTAACAAATATGCTAAGTAATACCCAAAGAGTTTTACAGGCTGCCGAATCTTTCACACCGATTGTTCAACAATATGGACCGCTTGTCAAAAACATACCGGCTATGTGGAAAATGTATCGGGGACTAAAAGATACAGATACAACAGAATCAAAAAAAGTAGATGACAAACCAGAAGTTAAACATGTGCCTGTTCAACAAACGATTGAGACGAAAATAATAGATCGTAAAAGTGTACCAATACAAGAAACTGTGCATTTAAAACCTCATGTAAAGCCAAGAAAAAATTCGCCTACTCCAACACCTGCGACTCCAAGGTTTCGGGAAGGTGAATCAAAGCCAAAATTATTTATGTAAAAATACAATTACCTCCTTTAACAGTGATAACATCTTTGTAAAGTTTTTAAACGTTCTATATAATAAGTTATAGTGCACTATGTGCTTGAATGAAGGAGGTTCATTATGAAAATAATCAAAATTTCTCCACGTGGCTATTGCTACGGGGTTGTAGATGCCATGGTTATTGCGCGAAATGCTGCTTTAGATAAATCATTACCACGACCAATATATATTCTAGGAATGCTAGTTCATAACGCACACGTAACAGATGCCTTTGAAGAGGATGGAATCATTACGCTAGATGGTAAAAACCGTACAGAAATCATTAATCAAGTCGAAAGTGGTACTGTTATTTTCACGGCCCATGGTGTTTCACCTGAAGTACGTGAAATTGCCGAACAACGTGGACTAGTTACAATTGATGCTACGTGCCCAGACGTGACTGTCACTCACGACTTAATTCGTGAAAAGAAAGCAGAAGGTTATCACATTATTTATATAGGTAAGAAAGGACATCCAGAGCCAGAAGGTGCAGTAGGCGTTGCTCCTGATGTTGTCCATTTAGTAGAAAATATTCAAGATGTGGAAAACCTGCAACTAGGTGATTCCAAAATCATTGTGACGAACCAAACAACTATGAGTCAATGGGATGTTCAAGTATTAATGGAGAAAATTCAAGAAATCTATCCACAAACAGAAGTTCACAAAGAGATTTGCAATGCTACTCAAACACGACAAGAAGCAGTGGCTGAACAAGCTGGTGAAGCGGATCTTTTAATCGTTGTTGGTGATCCACGGAGCAATAACAGCAATCGTTTAGCACAAGTTTCTGTAGAGATTGCAGGTACGAAAGCTTATCGAGTTGCAGACGTAAGTGAAATCAACCCTGAATGGTTAATGGATGTTGAAACAGTTGCTGTTACAGCTGGTGCTTCTACACCTACACCAATTACAAGAGAAGTTATCGCTTACTTGGAACAATTCGACAATAAAGATTCATCTACATGGAAAGCTGAAAAGAAAGTTCCATTAAATAAAATTTTACCTAAAGTTAAAAAGAATGTTGGAACAAAGTAATCGAGTACAATCTTCAAGATAAAAAAGGACGGTTCATCAAATCATTTGTACTGATTTAGTGAATCGTCCTTTTCTTTATTTTTTATAAAAAGGTAAATGGATCCGTATTAATCTCTGAAGTAAACACTTCAACTTCCCAGTCCTTCTTATCCTTATAAGAAGTTAACATGTTCGTTACGCCAGCTTTCATCACTTTTTCGATATTGTGACCTGGATCAACAATATTAAGTCCCATCATCATGGCATCATGTGCAGTATGATAATACATATCACCTGTTACATAGACATCTGCACCTTGAAATTTAGCTTGTGTAATATATTTATTACCATCGCCACCAAGGACAGCTACCTTCTTAACTGTATCTTGTAAATCACCTACAACTCGTACACCCTTTACATCAAAAGCTTCTTTCACATATTTCGCGAAGTTTGCTAATGTCATTTCCGTTGGAAGCTCTCCAATACGTCCTAGTCCAAGTGTTTCTCCACCATTTTGTAGAGAATATATATCATACGCTACTTCTTCATATGGATGAGCCTTAATCATCGCAGTAACTACGCGACGTTCTAATTCTTCAGGAAAAATGGTTTCTACTTTCACTTCTTGAACACTTTCAAGCTTACCAGCAGAGCCGATATGAGGATTTGTATCATTCCCTGGAAGAAATGTACCTGTACCTTGTGAAGTGAATGAACAGTGGCTGTAGTTGCCAATATGACCTGCTCCAGCATTACCTAATGCCTCACGAACTTTTAATTCTGCTTCTAACGGAACAAAAACAGCAAGCTTTCTCAACTTTGTTTCATATGTTGGTGCCAACACTTTTGTATTTTGCAACTGAAGAGCTTCTGCTAGCAAATCATTTACTCCGCCTTTTGTTACATCTAAATTTGTATGTGCTGCATAAACAGCAATATCATGCTTAATAAGCTTTTCAACCAATTTACCACTAGGTTGATCTGTAGCAATCTTTTGTAGTGGACGATAAATAATTGGATGATGTGCAATGATTAAATCTACTTGTTTCTCAATGGCTTCATCAACGACTTCATCAAGTACATCTAATGCAATCATTACCTTGGATATAGGTTTGTTTAACGTCCCTATTTGCAAGCCAATTTTATCGCCTTCCATAGCTAATTTCTTTGGTGAGAACTGTTCAAATGCCCCAATCACCTCAAAACCATTTGGCGTTTTTTTCATTTTGCTAATGCCTCCTCAACAAAACTACTATATCTCTTTAATTGCTCTTGCTTTGCCTCTGATGAATCTGTTTTACCGCTAGATTCTAATTGCTTAAGAATGTTTTGCCAATGCTCCTTTTCAGCACTCCATTTCTTCTTGAAGACATCATTGCACTCTTTCATTAGAAATGGTCCTAATAGCAGCTCAGCGTCTTTGTTTTCTGTATAAGGCTGATTACCATTTCCTTTTTCTGCAACGAGTACTTCGTAAATCTTGCCATCTTCCTCAAGAATAACTTCGTCAATTAACTCCCAATCGTTTTCAAGTAACCAATTACGAATGTTGACAGCCTGAATGTTCGGTTGTAACACCAAACGTTTTGTGCCCTCTAATTTTTCTTTTCCTCTTTCCAGTATGTTAGAAATCAATGTTCCTCCCATACCAGCAATTGTTATACAAGTTGCTTCTCCAGGATTTAATACCTCTAGTCCATCACCTTTTCGAACAGATATGAACCCTTCAAAGCCTTCTTCCTTTACTTGATTGTATGCTGAAGTCCACGGTCCATCTGCAACTTCGCCAGCAATCGCAGCTTGTACGAGACCTTTATAAACTGCATAACAAGGTAAGTACGCATGGTCTGATCCAATATCAGCCAATACACTACCTTTTGGTATAAAAGATACCACTGTATGTAATCGTTTCGATAAATTTTCGCTATTCATGTATGTCACCTTTTTTCTATTTTATACTGTTACAGTATAAAGAAGTTTCAAGCCAATATGCAACCTATTAACAAGAAAAACAACACAGTCCCTTATAAGGGCATTCGGAATCAAAACATGTAATCTAAACCTAAAAAAATAAACGGTTGAGAATTCAACCGCTTTCAAAAATGGTTTCTTATTTTAATTCTGACAACCATTTAGACATTTCATCTAATTTAGCTTCTGGTACTAAGCCTGGAGGCATTGCACCTTTACCATCTTTAAGAATCGCTTTAATTTCATCAACAGATTTCTTATCCCCTACACCTTTAAGAGCAGGACCCATGCCACCTTCATAAGAATTACCATGACATGATAGACAACTAGCTTGGTAAATCTCTTCAGGAGTACCTGCCGTTTGCTCAGTCTTAGCGCCTTTGTCACCTTTTTTCCCTTCGTTAGCCACTTCTTTAGCATCCCCTAGGCCTTTGAAAGAAAGAGCAAACATTAATACAATTCCCATAACCATAATCATAACAAAAGGCATTATTGCACTGTTCTTCATACGATCCTACCTCCCCTATGTACATTTATTTTCTATATACAATAATTTCAAACAACTCTTATTTTACTTGAAATTCTTTACAAGGAAAAGCCTAAAACAGAATATTATGGAATATTTTCGGAAATTAGACAAATATGTAAACATTTTCATATTGGTGATAAAAAAAGGAAATCAAAGATAGTTATCTAAATATTCTAACAATATTTTCTTATCTACAAAATGCCGTAATTAACAAAAATAAAGTAAACGATTACAATAGAGCCTAATACACCGGCTACCAAAAAATACTGCAAATTTAACTTCTTCCCGATGACTAACCAAACCATACAATTACATAACAACCCAATATACAAAAATATCATCTGTTCAGGAAAAAAAGATTCCCACGTATTAACGGTCAATAGGATCAATAAAAACGCTGCTGCGATGAGCGGAATAAGCAATGTCCGATTCTTCTTATATTCATAAATCATTATCACAATTAACGCTCCTATTAAAAATAAGAACAATGGAATTTGCATTGATGAACTATTTTCTGTAAAATAATTTACAATTAATGCGCTAACAATTATGAATGCAACGAAAAGGTAAGTGAAAAAAGGTTTGCGCTTAACTGTGACGAATTCTTCTTCGTCCCCTTCTGAATATAAAGCAAGTAAATAATCACAATATTTCTCAGGAAGGATTCTTGTTTCTTTCCAATAATGGATTTCTTTTATTATGACTTTTTTTCTCATTTCATCCATGCATATGTACACATCCTTGTATCTCTATATTCTTTATATCGGGTAAATTCTACTATAATTCAAGATGAATATGTATATGGTTCACAAAATGGTAAATGAGACCTAAAATTTATATTTATTAACAATAAAGGCAAAGAACATAAAAAAACTCATAAGCTATTCTTCTCCTCCTTTCGAATGACAAGAAGGACAAACACAGCTTATGAGCCCTATATATAAACTCTATTCTAAAAAGTCTTTTAAACGTTTGCTTCTGCTTGGATGTCTTAACTTTCTTAATGCTTTCGCTTCAATTTGACGAATACGTTCACGAGTAACACCAAAGACTTTACCTACTTCTTCAAGTGTACGTGTTCTACCGTCGTCAAGGCCGAAACGTAATCGTAATACGTTTTCTTCACGATCTGTTAATGTATCAAGCACATCTTCTAATTGCTCTTTTAGTAATTCGTATGCTGCATGTTCAGATGGAGAAGTTGCATCTTGGTCTTCAATGAAATCACCTAAGTGTGAATCATCTTCTTCACCAATTGGTGTTTCCAATGATACAGGCTCTTGAGCGATTTTTAAGATTTCACGAACTTTATCTGGAGTTAAATCCATATCTTCAGCAATTTCTTCTGGAGAAGGTTCACGACCCAAATCTTGTAACAGCTGACGTTGAACACGAATCAATTTATTGATTGTTTCAACCATATGAACAGGAATACGAATTGTACGAGCTTGGTCAGCTATTGCACGAGTGATTGCTTGACGAATCCACCAAGTTGCATACGTACTAAATTTAAATCCTTTACGATAATCGAACTTTTCAACAGCCTTAATTAAGCCCATATTACCCTCTTGGATTAGATCTAGGAATAGCATACCTCTACCAACGTATCTCTTCGCAATACTTACCACTAGACGAAGGTTCGCTTCTGCAAGACGACGCTTCGCTTCTTCGTCACCTTCTTCAATTCTTTCAGCAAGAGCAATTTCTTCTTCACCAGAAAGAAGATCTACACGACCAATTTCTTTTAAATACATACGAACTGGGTCATTAATCTTAACTCCTGGAGGAACACTTAAATCATTTAAGTCAAACTCTTCTTCTTTAGCTAATTCTTTCATATTCGGATCACTTTCATCATCGTCATCAGAAAGAACTTCAACACCTTGTTCTTGTAGGTAATCAAAGTACTCTTCAATAGCTTCAGAGTCTAATTCAAATGTTGATAACTTTTCACTTGCTTCTTCATAAGTTAGACGACCTGTTTTCTTACCTTTCTCAAGTAATTGTTCTTTCACCTGTTCAAGTGTAAGTTCATTTTCTACGTCTTTGGAACGAGCTGATTTATCAGCCATGTGTTCCCCTCCTTCCAAACTTTCGACACATCATACGAAACATTCATATATTTTATCCCGTTCAAACTGTTGCTAAGACTCCCACTTCCAAACGAAGAGAATACAAATTCGTTTAAGTGGGAGATTAAGCACCACTAAGAAACCGATTAGTTCAACTATTGTTTGGTGGAGAGATAAAAGAAACCCCCACCAATCAAAGTTTCACTTTATAAACTTTTTAATTGTTGTCTCTCAAAAGCTATTTCAGAAGCTATTTTTGCTGCTTGGATATGTTCACCTAACCGGATGGCCTCAGCCTTTTTTGCTTCTTTTTCTTTTATCATTAACAACTTTTGCTGTTTCAACACCACATTAACATAATCTTTTAACTCCTGATCAGAAGGATCTGGAGAAATTGACATCATTTCTACCTGTGATACGACTTTTCTTAATTGTTGATCAGGAATGTATGATAGGAAAAGACTAACATCAGGACTTTCACTATCTTCATAATAGCCATATAAATAAGTAATGATGGCTTGATGATCATCAATGTTCAATTCTGTATCACCTAGAAACTGTTTAATCTTATAAGCTGTGTCCTTACTTTGCAACATATGAGCTATTAACATGAGCTCTGCTTTTACATGAGCTGGATAGAGCTTTTGTTCACGTTGCAAAACAATCCCACTTGAAGGCTCACGACTATTAGTTTGCGGCAAATTTCCTCGCTTTTTCTCTGCAAAGAAAATGTTCTTTGCTTGTGCATTTAAAGCATCCAGAGATAAAGAGAACTCAGAAGAAATTTGGCGCAAATAATGCTCTCTTTCTACCGCATTCGGAAGTTTGGTAATCTCTTTTAATACTTCTTCAATATAAGATATTCGATCTCCTTCATTGTTCATGTTTCGATCTTTACGTAAAAACCTCATCTTGAATGATAAGTATGTGTGGCTATCACCAATAATTTCTTGCATAAAACTCTTAGATCCGTACTTCTTTATATATTCATCCGGGTCTAATGCATCAGGCATAATCGCAACTCTGACAGTTAATCCAGCTTGTGAAATTAACTCGGCTGCACGATTTGCCGCTTCAAGACCAGGTTTATCAGAATCGTAACAAATAAGAACTTCATTGCAATTTTTCTTAAGCAGATGTATATGATCTTCCGTGAGCGACGTCCCCATAGTAGCCAAACCATTTGTAACGCCCGCTCTTGAAGCTGATATCGTATCTGCAAAACCTTCAAATAATACGGCTTGTTCTTTCTTTCGAATAGAAGGCCTCGCTTGATGAAAATTAAACATTACTTTACTCTTATTAAAGATCGGTGTTTCTGGACTATTTAAGTATTTTGGTTCATCATCGCCAAGTGCTCTTCCAGAGAAAGCAACTACATCGCCTTGCTGATTCCTAATAGGAAACATAATGCGATTGCGAAAACGATCAAAGCTTTTCTGATCATTTTCCCTTCTTACAATTACTCCTGCTTGATCTAATAATTGTTCATCAAAGCCTCGCTTCGTTAGAAGTTTATGAACAAAATCCCACGAATTGAGCGCATACCCAATCGTATACTTGTCAATATCTTCACGGGTGAAACCTCGATCAAGTAAATATTGTAAGGCACTTTCACCTTCCTTTGTATTCACGAGTAGATGGTGGTAAAATTTACATAATAGCTCATGTGCTTCAATCATCATCTTATTAGCAGAAGGCTGCTGCTCTGTGTGCGTGGAATCGTTCGCTACAATTTGTAACGGTAAATTCCCTCTTTCAGCCAGCTCTTTAGCTGCTTCTAAAAATGAATATCCTTCAATATCCATTAAAAAGGTAAAAACATTTCCTCCAGCTCCACATCCAAAACAATGAAAAATTTGCTTATCTGGAGAAACAGAAAAAGAAGGTGTGTTCTCACCATGAAAAGGGCAAAGTCCGAAATAATTTCGACCTTGCTTTTTTAGCTGAACATAGTCGTTAATCACATCAACGATATCTACAGCATCGCGAATCATATTCAGTTGTTCTTCAGGTATTCTATTGTTAGTCATTGGATCACACCATTTTCTTTTTAGGTGATAATCTATTATATTCGATAAATCTGCTTATTTTCCTGCAAAGTTCGACAAAATTTTCACTAGTGAATTATGGAAATTAATTCGGTCATTTTCAGTAAAAGCTTTTGGCCCTTTCGAGTAAACACCCTTTCTTCTCTTCTTTGCGGCTGTATGCCTCATAAACAAGAGTGAGTCAATATTGTTCTCATTATAGAATGTTCCCTTTGGAGAAAGAACACAAACCCCTTTACCAAGTAATGCTGCCGCTAACCCGATGTCACTTGTAATAGCAATATCGCCTTTCTTTGCCACGTTCATCATATATAAGTCTGCTGCTTCCTTATCCCAATCGACATATACCCAACGTGCTTCCGGATATTTATCCGTTTTGTTCTTAATCGATGCTACAAAAACAACATCGACTTGATATTCCTTTGCACAGGCAATACATTCATCTTTAACAGGACAAGCATCCCCATCTACGATTATGGAAGGTTTATAAGTCATGTTTTCTTATTTCTCCATTTTTCTTCATATTCCTTCTTAAATTCTCATAAGTTTTTAAAAGAGAGCGGAATTGTCGAATTTTTTTTGAAGATTCTCTTGACATACTTATGATTATTAGTTTATTCCTTCATAAGCAACTCTAAACCTAAAGATTATTCTTTTTATCACAATTTTTCATTATAGAACATAATAAAGTAAAAATCTAGGCATTTAATTAATTTATCATGGCTAATTAACTACTTTTCCAGAAGTTTCTACATAAATGTTACCCTTAGGTTAAACTTACTAAATTGAATCTTCTATGTAAATGAGACCAAAAAGGAGCCATGCAGAAAAGCTAAGGTAAATCTTTTAGAAAACCATCTTTCCGTTTTCATTAAGAAATAGCTTAAAATTACACGCATGGCAGATTTGATCTACTAAGGAGTATTACATTAGAATAATACCTACTCCCCTTTAAAAAAGCACAGTCATTGTGCCCTCTTTAAATTACCTATCTTTTGTTATTTTGGATCATAGTAATGATATTATTAGCTGTTTCCTCTACCGCTTTATTCGTTACATCGATTACTGGGCATTTCAGCTTTTCAACAATGCTATCGAAATATTGTAATTCTTCCTTTATTCTACCTAGGTTAGCATAAATCGCGTGGTCACCTAAGCCTAATGTCTTAAGTCTCTCTTTACGGATATTATTCAATTTCTCTGGACTAATTTTCAAACCGATACACTTTTCTGGAGCAACAAGGAATAATTCTTCTGGTGGTTCTACTTCAGGCACAAGCGGTACGTTTGCAACTTTAAATCGCTTATGTGCTAAGTATTGAGATAGGGGTGTTTTACACGTTCTAGACACGCCAACAAGTACAATATCCGCTCTTAGAATACCACGTGGATCACGACCATCGTCATACTTCACCGCAAATTCTATAGCCTCTACTCGTTTAAAATAATCTTCATCTAATTTTCTTACCAATCCTGGCTCGTAAACTGGACTTAAATTTAACGTATCTTGAAGAGTATCCATTAAAGGACCAATAATATCGTATGCGACTATTCCTTCCTCTATTGATCTACTCTTCATATACTCTCGATCATGTGGTCTAACTAATGTGTAAGCAATAATTGCATCATTTAGTTTAGCAAGTGAAATAACTTCTTCAATATCTTCACGATGTTCTACATAAGGAATACGTTTAATCGTAATACTAGAATTAATAAATTGACTTACAGCTGCCTTCGTAACTAGTTCAGCTGTTTCCCCAACTGAATCCGAAACTACATAAATAATTGGTGAACTCATGAATTGTCCTCCCCAAATCTTAAATTTCCTCCGTAGCTAGAGAAACAAGTGCTTTTGTTATATTTGTCTTTGTAATCCTTCCGATAACTTCATAGCCTTTGTCTGTTTGTTTAACTACTGGAAGTGCATCTATTTGTTTCTCGATTAATTTCTTTGCAACCTCTATTATTAAATCATCTTTCATACACATTGCGATGTTCGGCATTCTTGTCATAATAATGTTAACAGGTATAGTAGTTAAGTCTTGTTTACCAATACTTGCCCGAAGTAAGTCTTTCCTTGATAGCACACCAACAAGGTGAGCATCTTGATCGACAACAAATAAAGTTCCTACATCCTCTAAGAACATTGTACAAATCGCATCATATACTGAAATACTATCAGATACAACAACAGGAATCGATTGAAAATCTTTAACATATAATTTAGAAAGATTATCAGTTAACAGTTGAGTACCTGATTTCCCGCTATAAAAATAACCTACACGCGGACGAGCTTCAAGAAATCCAGCCATTGTTAAGATGGCCAAATCAGGCCGTAAAGTTGCTCTCGTTAAATGCAGTTGTTCCGCAATACTTTCACCAGTAATCGGACCATTTTCTTTTACAATTCGAAGAATATGCTCTTGCCGTTTATTCAGTTCGATTTCATTCACCACCTAACTGCCTAACGCAGAATTAAGCTATACTATATATAATTATTATATACTAATTATTCATTTGTAAAAAGTACGATATACATATATATGTATATCGTACTTTTTTCTGTTTATTACTTCACTCATGGAATATTAAATGGATAAAATTTTATTCATATGAGCAAAACTACTAATTAGATTGCTTAATTCTTTCATTAAAGAAAGACGGTTAAAACGAATTGCTTCAACTTCTGCCATTACCATTGTATTGTCAAAATATTGCTCGATTTCACCTTTTAATGAAACAAGTAAAGCGAATTGTTCACTTTCATCCTGGGTAGATTCATACTGCTTTTCTACCATTTTAAACGCTTTATAAAGCTTTGTTTCTTCATCATTTTCAAATAACTCAGGTTTAACAACAGGAGATTCCGTCAGCTTAACCGCAATGTTCATCACACGGCTTAACGCTTCCATACTCTCTTTAAATGTTCCGTTGGTTTTTTCTTGTTCAAGAACTAGCGCACGGTTCACTAAAGAAGAAATAACACCTACTTGACCTGCTAACACAGCATCAATTAAATCGTAACGTACTTCTTTTTCATTTAATAAATGCTTAATGCGGGCGTTGAAGAAAGTGATAATCGCTTCTCTAATTTCTTCGACACTGCTTTTTGCAATTCCTGCACTTTCAACTAGTTTTAAAGAAAGGTCTACCAAAGTTTCTAAACGAATTTCCCAATTCTTCTCTACTAAAATTTGAACGATACCACTTGCTTGTCTTCTTAATGCATATGGATCTTGTGACCCTGTTGGAATGTTTCCAATAGCAAAGCAAGAAGTGATTGTATCCATCTTCTCTGCTACACTAACGATTGCTCCAACTTCACTTGGTGGCACGCTATCATCAGCATGACGTGGCATGTAGTGTTCATTAATAGCTACAGCTACAACTTCTCTTTCACCTTTAATACGAGCATATCTCTCCCCCATATATCCTTGTAACTCAGGGAATTCATAAACCATACCTGTTACTAAATCAAACTTAGCAATCTCAGCCGTTCGATCAGCACATTGTTTTGTTTCTGCATCTGTAGCTAAAATATCACTCAAGCTATTCGTTAATGCACGTACACGACTTACTTTTTCAGCCAATGTACCGATTTCTTCTTGATAAACGATTGTTTCTAATTTCTTCAAGCAAGAAGCAATATCTTTCGTTTGATCTTCACGGTAGAAAAAGTCTGCATCAGCCAAACGAGCACGAAGTACTTTCTCGTTTCCTCTCGCAACAATTTCAATACCATCACTGTTACCATTACGGATCGTAACGAAGAAAGGAAGTAATTCACCGTTTTGGTTCTTCACAGGGAAATATCTTTGGTGTTCTTTCATAGATGTAATCAAAACACGGTCTGGTAACTCTAGATATTCTTTCTCAAACTTACCAAATAAAGCTGTAGGGTATTCAACTAAGTTATTTACTTCTTCTAATAACTCTTCATCAACTGGAATTACCCAACCATTCTCTTGCTCTAATTGTTTTAATTGAGATAGAATCATCTCTTTTCTCTTTGTAGCATCTGCAATAACATATTGTTCTTCTAATTTCTCTTGGTATGAAGCCGGTGTTTCAATTACAATTTTCTCACCTAAGAAACGATGTCCAAGTGTCGTATTGCTTGTAGCAACATCCGTGATTGAGAATGGCACTACATCTTGGCCAAATAAAGCAATCATCCATTTAATTGGACGAACAAAGCGTAGATCTTGGTCAGCCCAACGCATGTTCTTCGGGAAAGAAAGTGATGTAATAATATCTTTTAGCTCAACAAGTAGTTCTTTTACTTGCTGACCTTTCGTAAACTTCTGTACGTGGACGTATTCAACACCTTTAATCTCCTTGAAATAGATGTCTTCAACCGCTACACCTTGACCTCTCGCGAAACCAATCGCTGCTTTAGACCAATTGCCCTCCGTATCAAGTGCAATTTTCTTAGCTGGTCCTTTTGCTTCCTCTTGTGTATCTTCTTGCATTTCATTTACATCTGTAACAAGAATTGCAAGACGACGAGGTGTTGAATATTTTTGGATAGCTGTAAAGCTAATTTTTTTCTCTTTTAGCCAAGCTTCTACTTTATTTGATAACTGCTCAATAGAATCGGTAACGAAACGAGCAGGTAGTTCTTCTAAACCAATCTCTAATAATAAATCTTTCTTACTCATGAGTATTTTCTCCCTTCTGCTTTAAGATTGGGAATCCTAACTTTTCACGCTCATCATAAAATGTTTTCGCTACTTTTCTGGCTAGGTTACGACAACGGGCGATGTATCCTGTACGTTCTGTTACAGATATTGCTCCTTTTGCATCTAGCAAATTAAAAGTATGTGAACATTTTAGAACATAATCATACGCTGGGTGTACAAGACCTTCTTCCATCTGTGCATGGGCTTCTTTCTCATACATATTGAACAGTTCAAATAACATTTCAGTATTGCTTGTTTGGAATGTATATTTAGAATGCTCGAATTCTGGTTGACCGAAGATGTCACGAATCGTGAACCCTTCAGTCCATTCAAGATCAAATACATTTTCTTTATCTTGAATATATGAAGCAAGACGCTCAATACCATACGTAATCTCAACAGATACTGGTTTACATTCAAGACCACCAACTTGTTGGAAATACGTAAACTGCGTAATTTCCATTCCATCTAGCCATACTTCCCATCCAAGGCCTGCACAACCTAATGATGGATTCTCCCAATTATCCTCAACGAAGCGAATATCATGCGCTAATGGATTAATTCCTAAAGCACGTAAAGAGTCTAAATACAGCTCTTGAATATTGTCAGGAGACGGTTTCATAATTACTTGGAATTGATGATGTTGATATAAACGGTTTGGATTCTCACCATAACGACCATCTGCTGGACGACGAGATGGTTCAACATACGCTACATTCCAAGGCTCAGGTCCAATCGCTCTTAGGAACGTATATGGACTCATCGTTCCTGCACCTTTCTCCGTATCGTATGCATTCATAAGAATACATCCTTGATCTGACCAATGTTTTTGTAGAGTTAAAATCATATTTTGTATATTCATACGGCACCTCCGATTTTTGATTAACATAGAGAAAAGAACACAAAAAAACTCTCATTCCTATGCTTCTTCGCATAGGGACGAGAGTTACCCGCGGTTCCACCCTAATTGCAGTCTATTTAAAATAAACTGCCTCTTTTCAAGTTTCATTTGCTCCGGAACGCCTTCTCTGAAGATTTATAACTCGGCTTCCACCAACCCCGAGCTCGCTTCTATAAATGATTTCAGTTACTCTTTTCCATCAATGCAATATTTACTAATTTACTACTATTATTTACATAGCATTTTATCCAAATAACTTACCTTTTGTCAACATTACATTACAATTTTATTCGTTTTTTTTATAGTTACATAAGTCCATCAAGCTTATGCATTTGTTGCAGAAACTTTTTCGACTTCAAATGTAAGCCTGAATATTCATCATAATACGATTCAATTATTAACTTTAATTCTTTTTTTGTTTCGGGCTTTAATGAAATACTCCCTAATCTCGAAAGATCAAAGTAATAAAATAGACGCAGTAATTTTACTGCCATTGGACTAGTTGGTATACGATAACGATCTCTATCCTTACATCGATGGCACAAAAAGCCACCTTCCTTCACTGAAAAAGAAAATTCCCCTTCTGTTTGATCGCAAGATACACAACGATCTAGCACAGGTGGAATGCCTAATACACTCAACATTTTCATTTCAAAGATAGCTGTAAGTACTTCGGGATCGTACCCTTCATTAATATAATTCAACATTTGATAGAGCAATTCAAATAAATACGGATTGGATTTCTTATCATCCGTCGCTTTATCAAGTAGCTCAATTATGTAAGAAGCATAAGCTGTACTAACAATATCTTCTCGGATATGTCGAAATGATTCAATCGACTCTCCTTGAGATAGACTACCTAATCCTGATGATGTTTGAACAAGAAAATAGCCGTAATAAAAAAGCTGAGTGACGGAAGAGAGCCTACTATTTGGCTTGTTAGCTCCTCTTGCCATCACTCCAATCTTACCCCATTCGCGAGTATAAATGGTTATTATTTTATTATTCTCCCCATAATCTGTCCGGCGAATGACAATGCCTTCACATTTTTGGATCAAGACAAGTCACCTTCTTCAACTTAAGCCAGCCAAGACAATATTATGAAAGCGTTGTATTCATTTCTGCTAGTTCGTCATCCATACTTTCAAATGGGTCTTGATTGTCCAACTGAATTTCTTTAAACAAAAGATACGTGTCTACGCTACCTGTTTCTTTAAAAATCTTCCAGGTAAAATCCAACATCTTAAATCCCACCTTTTTAGTTTTTCACTAGCAATCGTAAATCCAACTATAATATTATCTTGACCCACCTCTATTTTTTCATGTGCTACAAAAATTACTAATTAATAATCGTCATTAAATCCATAGTCTCTTAACACGGACATTTTATTACGCCAATCTTTTTGCACCTTCACCCAAAGCTCTAAATAAACTTTTGAACCTAGAAGGAGTTCAATGTCTTTACGCGCTCGTTGACCAATTTCCTTCATCATACTACCTTGTTTACCAATCACAATACCTTTTTGCGAGCTACGTTCTACAATAATCGTCGCCATAACTTCCACGATATCTTTGCCTTCTTTTTTCTTAATAGAATCAATTACAACAGCAATAGAATGCGGTACTTCTTCACGTGTTAAATGTAAAACTTTTTCACGAATAAGCTCTGAAATGATAAATCTTTCCGGATGATCCGTTACTTGATCAGCAGGATAGTATTGCGGCCCTTCAGAAAGTTGATTTTTAATTGTTGTAAGCAATGTCTCAACATTATTACCTTCAAGTGCAGAGATAGGAACAATCGCTTGAAAGTTCAACTTTTCTTTATATTTCTCTATTAATGGTAGTAACTCATCAGGATGTACTTCATCAATTTTGTTAACAACTAGAAATACAGGTGTTTTTATATCTTGTAACTTCTCAATGATGAATTCATCTCCACGTCCAAATCCTTCAACTGCATTCACCATGAAAAGAATAACATCTACTTCTCGTAAGGCATTAATCGCACTCTTTACCATGAAGTCACCAAGCTTATGCTTTGGTTTATGAATTCCTGGTGTATCAATAAAAATCATTTGTGAATCATTTCCGGTTAATACACCTTGTACTTTATTTCTAGTTGTCTGTGGCTTGTCACTCATAATTGCGATCTTCTGTCCGATTACACGGTTCAAGAATGTTGATTTCCCTACATTAGGTCTACCAATTATCGAGATAAACCCTGACTTATACGTTTTTTCTTCAGTATGGTTATTACTTGTCATCTAAATCCTCCGGTGAAAATGCCCCTGGTAATAATTGCTCAACCGTTATTTCTTGAACATCCCCTTCTAAGTTTGTCAAATACACAACCATGTCTTTGGGACAAAGTTCCGAAATAACTTGGCGACATGCCCCACATGGTGGAACAGGTCTTTTTGTATCAGCTACTACTGCAAGTGCACTAAATTCTTTATCTTCTTGTGCATAAGCTGCAAATAACGCAGTTCTCTCCGCACAGTTACATAAGCTATAAGCTGCGTTTTCTATATTACAACCATGATATACTTTTCCGTCTTTTGTAAGTAAAGCGGCTCCTACCTTGAACTTTGAATAAGGTACGTATGCCTTCTCTCTTGCTTGTTTTGCTTCTTCCATAAGTTGTTTTGATTCCATACAAAACTTCCTTTCAAAAGGGCGTATTTTTATTTTACAATATTTATACTTACCATGGAGTTATTAGCTAAAAATGTAATATAGTTGTTATACTTTACCAGTTTTCAAAAATACTCCAATGAACATACTTACTTTTATTTTATCTACTTTCGTGCATAAGTACACATATTACTTTTAGCCTTTTACAGTACAAAGCATTTAATGATAGCTTAATTATTCAAACTTAGCAAGTACGTTAAATCTTTTTCTTTTAGCGTTTCATATAACGCTAAAAGGTTCTCGTCCTTTCTTTGGTCCTTACTATGAAATTTATAATTATCCAGAGAAATTAATGTCTGATACCCCTCTTGATTCAATGTCTTCAAAATACTTACATACGATTCAATTGTTTTTGTTTCAGACGAAATCGTTGTACCCATGACTAGGTCAATTACAAGCATTTCTTTCGGAACATCATTAATGCATTCCATAATCCGTTGAAAGCAACGCCAATATGTCTTCTCATCCAATGCTTGACCTCGTTCATACGGGAGTACAACAACCTTCTCAAACAAATCTCTGTTCTGTAAAAACAGATTCATGCGATTTTGCTCCAGCCAAATACTATTACAAACAATAGGTATTGTGTAATCTTTCTCTTCCATACTCTTTGCATGTTTGATCATCTCCTGTAAATCCAAAGACTCAAGCCACACTTCTCCACATATCTTACCTTCAGGAAACAGTAGCTTCGTGTCTTTCTTTATATTGAAGCAACAATTCCCTTCAATCATCAACGTATTCCCATCGTTCCATTTGATTTTCTGCAAACTGCCTCCCCCTTAACATAAAAGAAGAAAGCATTACACGGTTGTAACACTTTCTTCTTCACTCTTAAGTATCATTCGCTCATGAAAAGCATTCAAAAATCTTTGGTAAAAAGATAATTGCTCCCACCGCCATTGAATATAAGGCATATAAAAGGACTGCACCTGCTGCCAAATCTTTTGCTTTTTTCGCAAGTACATGATAATCATTCGTAACTAAATCAACGACTTTTTCAATAGCTGTATTCACCATTTCTAACACAATGACACCAGCTATACATGTAATAACAAATAACCATTCCAATGAAGAAATAGAGAATACTATACCCGCCCCCACTGCCAATACAGCTGCAACGTAATGAATGATTATATTACGCTCTCGGAAAGAAGTTGAAATCCCTTTAAGTGCAAAACCAACACTTCGTATAAAGGAACTTTTTTGATTACCCCCTGGATAGGCCATAGTTTTCTAATATTTCCTTTTGCTTACTAAACATTACTATTTCATCTTCTTTTTCAATATGATCATATCCTAATAAATGTAGAAATCCATGTAATGCCAGAAATCCAAGTTCACGCTCAAAAGAATGACCATACTCTTCCGCTTGCTCTTTTGCTCGATCAATCGAGATAATGAGATCGCCAAGTACTCTTGTCGTATCTCCTCCTATAATCGCTATTTCATCTTCCCCCATTTCCTCCATTGCAAAGGAAATAACATCAGTAGGAGCATCTTTTCCTCGGAATTCTCTGTTGATTTCTCGAATTTCTTCATTATCAACAAAAGTTATCGACACTTCACATTCTTCTTCAATGCCCTCTGCCTTGGCTGCAAATTGTAAAATGCTTTGTATTAAATCAATTTCTTCATGTTTCACTATGTTTATCTCATCTATAAAATCTATAGAAAGCATTTAATCCACCTTCTTCGTTTCGTTTTTAATGTCGGGATATTCAATTCTAGAATGGAATATTCCATTTAGCGTTTCACATAAAGTTTTTTCAACAATAACAAGTTCTTTAATGGTAATATCACACTCAGAAAATTGATCATCATTTAAGCGGTCACGAATGATACTCTTTACAAGCATTTCGATTTTTTCGCGAGTTGGATGCTTCATTGATCGGACCGCTGCCTCAACACTATCTGCTACACCAACTACAGCAGATTCCTTAGTTTGAGCTTTCGGTCCTGGGTATCGATAATCTTCTTCTTTCACATCGCCACTCGCTTCTTTCTCTTTGTAATAGAAAAACTTTAACAACGTTGTTCCATGATGTTGTTCCGCAATATCGATAATTTCATGTGGCATTTTATATTTCTTTAATATTTTCACTCCATCTGCGACATGAGCTATAATAATATCTCTACTTGAAGATGGAAGTAGTTTTTCATGTGGATTATCAATATTCATTTGATTTTCAATAAAGAACTGCGGGCGTTTCGTTTTTCCTAAATCATGATAATAGCTTCCAACTCTTGCAACAAGTCCATTTGCTCCAATCGCTTCACAAGCTGCTTCTGCTAAATTAGCAACCATCACACTATGATGATACGTTCCCGGTGCTTCTATTAATATTTTCCGCAATAAAGGATGATTAGGGTTCGACAATTCAATTAACTTCATCGTCGATAAGATCCCGAAGCTTCCTTCAAGAAACGGTAACAAACCTATAGCTAGTATAGACGAAGAAATACCTGAAACAAACGCTGCTAATAGGTAAAAAGCATAGTCAACCTTTGCAATTTGTAAATCCATAATAAAGACTAACGCAAAAATAATTAATACATTTACTAACGATAGCAGAAAACCTGCTTGGAATAGCTTTGAACGAAAATTTCTTGTTGATAGTAAAAGCAGTGAAGCAATTCCACTAAATAAAATATAGATACAAACTGAAAAATCAAAATTAGTAGTTGTATTTTCGTTGAAAATAATCGCTCCAAAAACACTTAAAATAATCGTATAAACAAGTGAATAACGATTCTCTAACAATATTTTAAGTATCATTGTTCCCATTGCTGCCGGAATAAAGAACCTTAAATCTAAACTTTCATCGGAAAATAAACTAATTGCCTTTAATAATACAAGCGCAATAATAAAGACCATGCTAAAAATTAAAATGTGATCCTGTTTTTGTTCATCTTTTCTCTCGATTTTATGATAGAAATAAAACATACAACCGAACACTAAAGTCACAAGAATACCTAGTCCAAGAAACGGTAATACAGAATGCTCATTATTAAGCAGCCCCGTTAACTTTAAATTATGATAAACTTCACGATCTACGAGTTGTCCTTTTTCAACTAAAATTTGCCCTTGAAGGATTCTAACAGGTTCAACTCCTTCTAATGCAATTTGACGTTGTTCTTCCGTTTTCTTTGGATCAAAAAAATAGTTTTGTGTGATTGCATAGCGTGCTAGTGTAATGGATGCATTCTTCAAATCAGTTGGCATGGTTATGTACTTGATTTCATCCTCAACCGCTTTTTTCGCATTTTCAACTTCCGTTGCAGCTATTTTATCCTTCATAACAGAGTGAATAGCTGTAACAGTCGTATCTTTCGCACTTTGCAATTCACTATCAGATGCATTCAAGAGAGCCTTGTACACATCATCTGTGAGATCTTTATTCACATCATCAGTTAACTTTTTCTTTAATAAAGACACATTATTGTTTAATAATTCTTCCTGTTCCTTATCAGTTAACCTGTTAGCATCTGGATTTTTTTTAGCACTTTCTTTTTTCACTTCAGCTGCAGAATCAAAAATGGAAGAAATTAAATCTACGCGATTTTCTTCATACTCTTTCTTCAATGTGTAAACATCTTTTACTTGCTTAACAGCTTCTTGTTTTTCTTCATTTGTTTTTTCAACATCTTCTACTGTTTTCGGCGCTCTAAGCGTTTCATTTGCAACCTGAAGTAATTGAACGTCTACTTTTTCTGGCTTTACATTCGAATACATAACTCCATATGACACAAGAGCAAGAATAGCAAATAGAAGCACTTGAAAAAATGTATGTTGAAGCAGCTGCTTCACTTTTGACATTAATTGATTCATATCCATAATTGTAATATTCCTCCAAATTAGCTAGTAACACTTCTAATCAGAAACATCATTTGTGAGTTGATTCATTATAAAAATCATAGCAGTTTTTATGCTAACTTTCATTATGAAAAGGACTCGCTTTAATCCTTTAAAATATACGCTCGAGTTTTTGGGAATTCACTATAATTTTTTCTTCATTCTTACCCTAGTAAAAAATGGATTTTGCTATTAACTTAAGTACATCAAAGTTTACCATAAATATAAAAATAATGGCAGAACAAAAGAAAACCGTTTACCTGTATATAAAAGTAAACGGTTCTATGGATTTATGAATTATGCTTTTGATAAGCTTCAACAATTCGTCCTACTAATCGATGTCGCACTACGTCACTTCCATCTAGATAGATAAAACTAATGCCTTCCACTTCACTTAATATTTCAATTGCAGCCACCAGACCAGACTTTGCTCCTCTAGGTAAATCAATTTGAGATTGATCACCAGTAATAATCATTTTCGAGCCAAAACCTAAACGTGTTAAGAACATTTTCATTTGTGCTTCTGTCGTATTCTGAGCTTCATCTAAAATGACGAAAGCATCATCCAATGTTCTACCTCGCATATATGCAAGTGGAGCTACTTCAATAATACCTCGTTCAATCAAACGTTGTGTGTGCTCTCCACCTAAAACATCGTTTAGCGCATCGTATAAAGGCCTTAAATACGGGTCAACTTTTTCCTTTAAATCTCCAGGTAGAAAACCTAAGCTTTCGCCAGCTTCAACGGCAGGTCGCGTTAAAATAATCTTGTTCACTTTACCGCTTTTCAAAGCTGATACAGCCATCACTACCGCTAAGTATGTTTTACCAGTACCTGCTGGACCGACGCCAAATACAATATCATGTTTACGAATAGCTGTTATATATTGCTTTTGACCTAGAGTCTTGATTCGAATTGGTTTACCCTTTGCCGTTTTTGCTATTTCTTCATCATACATTTCTTGAAAATATTCTAAAGTCCCTTTCTCAGCGAGAGATATCGCATACGAAACATCCCTTGTACTAATGGATATTCCCTTTCTTATAACTAAAAGAAGCGACTTAATTATGTCATATGCTAATTCAACTTTTTCTGAATCTCCACCAATTAAGATGGATTCACCTCTCGTAACAATTGAGATCTCCAGCTCTTCTTCCAGAACCTTGATGTTACTATCAGCCGTTCCAAGTAGAGATAATGCTTCATTCGGTGTTTTCAAATTTACTTCAACCATTTTCTGTTCTATTGTCATTCCCTAATCTCCTTGAATAATTGATCGTTCAATTGCGATATTTTCTAGTACTTGGTAATGTATAGATAATATAACTTTACCATTCTCAAAACTTTCGCGCAAAACTTTTCGACCAATCACTTCACTATTTTTAGGAAGCATTTTTTTTAGATCATTTTCTGCTACTTCATGTCCTCTTTGAATAGCTTCTTTTTTTGAATATTCCCTAACAACTGTTTCTTTATCACGAAATGTAACTGTTTTATACGATATAGGTAGTTTCCATCCTAGGAAATACAATGGCTTATCAATTATTTCTTTCTCATAATTCTCAATGGTAGTCTTTTTGAAGTTCCAAATTGGTAAGGAGAACGCCTTCATATTAACATAATGTTTCGTTTCCTCTTTACCAGAGAAAACAGAAAACTGGGTCTTTAAAGGGATTGTCACATCCGATTTATACCAAACCTCTCCCCAAACACTCCCTTTCGCCGGAACAAGAACAGCATCTTTCCCTTTACTTATATTACTCGACACTAGAAGTTGCCCTTTATGCACATAATCATTCACACTAACCTCTGCTTTACCTTTTTCAATAAATAATTTCCTCACAATTGCTTTTTTATTCGCAATGATATTTTGACGTGAATCTGTCTTCGCTCTTTTAGGCTCTTTCTTTTCCACTACTTGAAGATGAAAGGTTGTCCCTTTCAACTCCACACCTACCCAAGTGATCTCTTCAATTTCACTCGATAATTTTTTCTGGATCGCGTCTGAGCCATCCATTTTAAATTGAAATTTTCCCGTTTCGACACCCATTTTCGTTAATTGTTGCCGAATTTTGTGCTCTGTTTCTGGCTTGGCACCTGTTATTTCAATTCCCCAAACTACGTTTGATAAAAGAAAAAGACATGTTAGAAATAGAAAAAATCCAATTAAAAATCCGCTATTAAAAAGCAACCTCCGCCATAAAAAAGGGGCTCCTGAACGTTTAAGAAACGCTGCTTTACAATCATACTTCCGAATAATCACACGCATTTTCTTCACATTATAAAGGGCAATTGTAAAGCAAATAGCTTCTGAGCCCATTCTCTTCATATTCCAAATTCGTATACGATTTCTTACTAAATCATTTACAAACGCTTCAACTTGATCACCATATGCTTTCACTTCCACATTTCCCGCATAGAAGTTTGTCCATTGATTCTTCATGGGTTTCCTCCCGTACAAATTCATTTCTATTTGTTCCTAATAGAGGGAATTAAGAACTCACCAACAGATGAATTCTTAATTACTTTGGTGATACCATAACCATTAGTCAGCGCTAATTGTCAGTTCATTCTTCCCGTCTTTTCTTATAAGGCAGGAAAGGCATAACACTATTTAAGTTGGGATAAATGTAACTGAGCTAATGACACCCTCTAATAAGATTTCTTCTGGAAGGATCGCTTTAATGATAAAAGTCTCCCCCCGGATAGAAAGTTGACCTTGACTCAAACCTAATCTAACTTCATTATCTGAAAACGCCACTAAACCTCTATGGTTTTCAATATATATATGTAGCTGGCCAATCATCGTAATTCGCGGAAGGTCCATCATGACATCCTTTGGAAGATCAATGGTGTTTATAAGCATTTGTCTGACTTTCTGACTCCATTTCTTTGCCATAAAAAAAGAACCCCCTTTCATCTCAAATGTATGAAATGAAACGGGGTTCTAGCACCATTTTTTATGATAAATGCTGTTTTTTAACAGGTCATTTTTTCAAACGATTGAACGGCTGCTTCGATTTAGGAGGTCCTAACACCTCTGACATAATGATTCCATTCACCAGTTCGTTCTTATGAAAAGCATTTAAACCAACATCACTGTAAATAGCTACGTGATTAGCTTGCTTCATAGAGTTTGCTTTAGCCTCTAGGGCAGCGGCTTCTTGCTCCCATCTCTCTTGCTGTTTAAGCAATTCTTGATATGTGTCCGAAACCTCGTTCTCTATCTCTTTCGCCTTCACTTGAGCTGAGCTCACAATCTCTTTCACTTTCTTCGGATTCAAATCTTCCAGTACATGCTTTATTTCTTTTATCTTCTTTGGATTTACATCTTCTAATACTTGCTTTATTTCTTTCACTTTACGTTTTTGCACAGGTTGAGCTGTAGGCTTTGGAATAGGGTCAAACTCAGGACGTTTCTGCTTACTCGCGTCTTTTTTCTCCTTACCAAACAGCGAACTAATAATACCTATAATAACGAATAAGAAAAAAATATTTTCAGAAAAAAAGGAAATAATCCTTTCGAACATAAGGAGTAAACCTCCTTTCTAGAAGCATTTTAAAACGACTATTGTTTATTTTCTGGATTAGACATTTTGCCAATAGAACCTCTCATGTCCGTATCTGCATTCAAGTTCTGAATATTAATATAATCCATAACCCCTAAATTGCCTTCTCTTAGAGCTTCAGACATTGCTAGTGGTACTTGTGCTTCCGCTTCCACAACTTTAGCTTTCATCTCTTCGACTTTCGCTCTCATCTCTTGCTCAGTTGCAACAGCCATTGCACGTCTTTCTTCCGCTTTAGCTTGGGCGATTTTTTTATCAGCCTCTGCTTGGTCTGTTTGTAGCATAGCTCCAATGTTTTTACCTACATCAACATCAGCAATATCAATCGATAAAATTTCGAATGCTGTTCCTGAGTCCAAACCTTTTGATAAAACTGTTTGTGAAATACGATCTGGATTTTCTAAAACTTGCGCATGACTATCTGAAGAACCGATTGTTGAGACAATCCCTTCACCTACACGAGCAACAATCGTTTCTTCACCAGCACCACCGACAAGACGCTCGATGTTAGCACGAACTGTGATTCTTGCTTTTGCCTTTACTTCAATACCGTTCATCGCTACACCTGCAATGAATGGCGTTTCAATAACTTTAGGGTTAACGCTCATTTGAACAGCTTCCAATACGTCACGACCTGCTAGGTCAATAGCAGCTGTTCTTTCAAAACTCAATTCAATATTTGCACGTTGCGCAGCAATTAAGGCATTTACTACGCGGTCTACGTTACCACCAGCTAAGTAATGGCTTTCTAGTTGATTTGTTGTCACATCTAAACCCGCTTTATGTGCTTTAATTAGCGGATTCACAACACGACTCGGAATAACACGACGTAATCTCATTCCAATTAAAGTAAAAATACTTACTCGAACGCCTGCAGCTAATGCTGAAATCCACAGCATAACCGGCACAAATGTAAAAAATATTGATAAAAATACGATACCAACAATAACTGCTACTATTAGCATAATTGTTTCAGAACCCATCGTTTCAATCATCCTTCCTTAGTCTTCTGTACTTGTCTTACAACGATTCTAGAGCCTTCTGTTTTAACTACTTTTACAGGCATATCCTTCGCAACGAAGCTACCCTCTGAAACAACATCTACTCGCTCATCATCAATATAAGCGATTCCTGATGGTCTTAGTGGCGTTAATGTAACACCTTCACGACCAATTAGGTCAAGACGATTAACATTGGATACATAACCACTTTCAGCACTTGTTGAGTCTGTTAAGATCATTCTTCTTAAGAATTTCATTTGTTTACCAAACACCTTTACCATTAAGATAGATACTGATAAGGATACCACAAGAGCAATTAAGATCGAAACAGCCATATGGGTATTATTTTCACCAGCTATAAACAAACTCCCAACGACACTGACGAAACCTAATGCACCTACAATTCCTCCCGGGACGAACAATTCCATTATGAGAAGTGCTAGTCCAAGAATAAATAATATAATTGTTTCATACCCTGTGAGTCCAGCAATTAAATGTCCATAGAAGAATAATCCTAATGAAGTTATCCCTACAAAACCCGGTATCCCAAATCCTGGAGAGAATAATTCAATAACAAGTCCTAGTGCACCTATCGTAAGTAGTATAGGAATAACAACTGGATTCGTCAGAAATCTAGCTGTTTTTTCTGCAAAGCTTTCATCAATGCTCCTTACTTCTGCATCTTCAAGCCCTATTTGCTTTAAAACATCATCTAGATTTTCAACTGTTCCTTCACTATAACCAATCTCAGCTGCTTGCTTATTTGTTAATGTAAGCAACTTTCCTTGTCCAGCACCAAGATGTGTAAGTGTATTGTTTACATCGGCCATTGCTTCAGCATATTTAGGATCTCTGTTATTTTGTTCAGCTGCTGATTTCATGGAACCAATCCAGCTAGATTGTGCTTTCTTATCCGCTGCATTTCCTTCACTATCGATAATAGCAGCAGATCCCATCGTAGAACCTGGTGACATATAGATTTCACTTGCATTTAAAGCAATATAAGCACCAGCTGATAACGCTTGCTTATCAACCCATGCAACCGTCGTTTTTATAGGCGAATTAGCAAAAAGCTCACCAATATCCCATGCGGCATTAACTGCTCCTCCAAGTGTATTAATTTGAAAGATTACCGCATCTGCATTATTCTCCTCTGCGACGGATAATGCTCTTTGTAAAAATGCATATAATCCCTTTTCAATGGTATCTTCGACAGGTACAACATATACTTTTGGCTTAGCTGCACTCGCTTCTGTTGGTAAACTGAGCCAAGAAAAAGCTAAAAGAGTTAGTAGTAGTAAGGAGAACCATTTACGCATGTTTATCCCTCCCTTCAAACTTACTATGCGATATGTATTTTTACGTTTAAACACAAAGAAAGTTTCAAAAAGTTAATAAAAAAATGTTTTTTAGGAATAAATAATTGTATTATTTAATGTCTTCCACTAATTTTACAAATAATTCACGTATCCAATGAATTACTTGTAAAAAAAATTCAAAAGCCACAAGCAAGGCTTGTGGCTTCTAAACGAGTTTAAGATAGATGTTGTTGTACTAATTTATTAACAAGAGAGCCATCTGCTTTGCCCTTTACTTTAGGCATAAGAGCTCCCATTACTTTACCCATATCAGCTTTTGAAGTAGCTCCAACGCTTTGAATGGTTTCTTTAACAATTTCAGAGACTTCTGCTTCTGAAAGTTGCTGAGGCATATATGCTTCAACGTATTTAATTTCAGTCTGAATTTTTTCAACGAGATCTTCGCGACCTGCATTTGAAAACTCTTGGAGAGAGTCTTTACGTTGTTTTAATTCGCGAGAAAGGACAGTTAATTCTTCTGCTTCTGTCAATTCTGAATTACCAAGTTTAATCGCTTCATTTTGAAGTGACGACTTAACCATACGAATAACAGAGAGCTTGTCTTTTTCCTTGTTCTTCATCGCTTGTTTCATGTCAATGTTCAATCGTTCGAGAAGACTCATACTTCCACCCTCTCTTACCATTTACGTTTTCTAGCAGCTTCAGACTTTTTCTTACGTCTTACGCTTGGCTTTTCATAAAATTCGCGCTTTCTAGCTTCCTGTAATGTACCAGTTTTTGATACAGTACGTTTAAAGCGACGAAGAGCATCTTCAAGTGATTCGTTTTTACGAACTACGGTTTTAGACATCTCTATCCCTCCCTCCGAACACAACACACTAACTCAAGGTGTAACATAATTCAAATCATGTACTTATCGATTATAATATAAGGATTATATAAGGTCAACTACTTCTCTAAAAATTGATACTTTCAAGTAACATACATTTTAATATTTCTCAAAAAATAATTAATTTTTGGCATGCCCTAGAAATCATAGCAATATGATTTCCTAAGGGGTGGGACATGTGCGAGAAATATTTCTTTTTACCATATATATCATGTTGTTTTTATTTGCAATGGCTATTTTACGAAATGGCCTGTTCAATCTAACAGGTGAACGGTTAACAAATAAATTGCAATCTTTGACTAATACATCAGTCAAAGGTTTTTTCACGGGTATGTTTTTCACCGCTCTATTGCAAAGCAGTTCTGCCGTAATGGTAATGACCGTAGGACTTGTTTCGGTTGGTGGCATAACATTTCAACAAAGTATTGGAATCATTTTAGGAAGTAATATTGGAACAACGGTAACTGCTGAATTTATGACCTTTTCCATTGATCAATGGATTCTTCCTGGAATCATTCTAAGTTTACTAATCATCATAAGCAGAAATCATATTATTCGCCATCTTGGCTTTGCCCTTCTAGGATTATTTCTTATCTTCTTCGCAATAGAAGGATTTAAATCATTGTCACAACCATTAGCTACGTATGATTTCTTTTCTAGCATTCTTCAATCTATTGAAAATCATAACTTATATGCCATTTTCATAGGGGCTTGTGTTACTGGAATTATTCATTCAAGTACAGCTACCATCGGCATCGCGATGGGCTTTATAGCTGGTGATCAACTTTCCATTACCGCTGGAATAGCGTTAATGCTCGGTTCAAATATTGGGACATGCGTAACAGGATATATCGCAAGTCTTGGTGCCGGCCGAGAAGCAAGACTTACTGCGTATGCCCATATTTGGTTAAATATTTTAGGTGTTTTACTCTTCTATCCTTTTATTGAAGAACTTCGTATGGCCGCAGCTTACTTCACTGCGGATGAACAAGTACAACTAGCCCACGCTAGCGTTATATTTAATGTTATCTGTTCATTGCTCGTACTGCCCTTCATACATATGTTTACACAGTTTATACTCTTTATTCATCGGAAATAGGAAAAGAGGTTGACTATTGTCAACCTCCCTCCCTTCAACCCTACACAACTTAAAAAAACGGGACAAAAAACAAGCGAACAATCATCGAAAAAGCACTAATCCCTATCGCCCAAGAACCTAAGCTTACTCTTCCTTTGCGAACAGCCATAAACCCTAAGACGATTCCAACTGTACCCCATAGTAACGGCGCGAAAAATAACGAAAGAATGGCGAAGGCTAAAGCTGTGTAACCAAGCCCTTTTCCTCCAACTTCTTCTGTACGATTCACATCTGTATTTCCAACATCGTAAGGAACAGCCACTTCTGCTGCTGTTTCTTCATGATAATTGTGGTTGGTGCTATTGTCTTTAGGCTCATAAACATTTTTTTGATCTTCCACGATGTACCTCCTCGCTTTCTTTTTAAGGTGCAACGTTATTATTTGCTTCTTTAAAGATAATTAAAGTGTAAAAACCTTCAAAAAACGGAAAATTTAAGCGGATTGATGAAAATGAGACAAAGTAAAAAGGCTCAAATCACGCTAAACTAGCGCAATTTGAGCCTTCTCATTTACTTAAAATCCCAAAAATTAATAATCACTATTTGCAGTTAAACCTTTAATAATTGAAATCCCTGCACTAGCACCGATCCTTGAAGCACCTGCAGCAATCATTGCTTCTGCATCTTCCGTATTACGAACTCCACCAGAAGCTTTCACACCGATATCTGGTCCAACTGTTTTTCTCATTAAAGCGATATCTTCTTTAGTCGCTCCACCTGTTGAAAATCCAGTAGATGTTTTCACATAATCAGTTCCAGCTTTTACTGCCAGTTCACAAGCACGAACTTTTTCTTCATCTGTAAGAAGACAAGTTTCGATAATAACTTTCGTTAAAGCTTGACCTTTCGCTGCATCAACTACTGCTTTAATATCTGCCTCAACCAGTTCATAATTACGATCTTTTAATGCACCAATGTTGATAACCATATCTACTTCTGTAGCGCCGTCTTTAATTGCTTGTGTCGTTTCAAATGCCTTCACTTCTGATGTATTAGCACCTAATGGGAAACCAATGACCGTACATATATCAACGCCTGATCCTTGTAGTAAATCAGCACATTTCTTCACCCATGTTGGATTTACACATACTGAAGCAAATTTATATTCACGTGCTTCCTTACAAAGCGTTTCAATTTGATTTTCAGTTGTATCTGCCTTTAATAACGTGTGATCAATTATTCCTGCGATTTTATTATTCATTGTAGTTCTCCTTTTTAATTGTTATTGTGCCTTTGACAATGAAGCCACTTCTTCGTCTCTCATCACTTTAACAAACTGTCCTTCATTATAAGGATAACCCGCTTTTGTAATCTTTATTTTCACAATTTCTCCAATCATATCTTCATTTCCTGAGAATACGACCTTCAAATAGTTATCTGTATAACCAACGTATAAACCTTCATTTTCACCTTCTGTAAAGCGCTCTTCTGGAATCATTTCCAATACTTCATTTTCAAAGTTAGAAGCATATTCCTTAGCTAATTGATCACTTAAAGCAATTAGTCGATGTACACGCTCGTTTTTCACATCTTCATCTACTTGGTCTTCCATTCTAGCCGCTGGTGTACCCGTACGTTTCGAATACGGGAAAACATGTAACTCAGAAAATTGATATTCTTTAATAAAATCATATGTTTCCTTGAACTCTTCTTCTGTTTCACCAGGGAACCCTACGATGACATCAGATGTTATAGCTAGTCCAGGAAGTGCATCTTTCAACGCACGTAATCTTTCACCAAAATACTCCATCGTGTACTTTCTTCGCATTCTTTTCAATACACTGTCTGAACCAGATTGTAGTGGAATATGCAAATGACGAACTACTTTATTCGACGATCTTAATACTTCAACAACTTCATCCGAAATTTGGCTAGCTTCAATAGAAGAAATACGGATACGTTTTAATCCTACCACTTTTTCTTCTAAATCACGTAATAACATAGCAAGATTATAATCCTTCATATCTTCGCCATATCCACCTGTGTGAATACCAGTTAAGACAATCTCCTTATAACCAGCATCTACTAACTGCTGCGCTTGGCGGATTACCTCCTCCGGTTTACGTGAACGCATTAAACCACGAGCCCATGGAATGATACAAAATGTACAGAAATTGTTGCAACCTTCTTGGATTTTTAATGAAGCACGTGTACGATCTGTAAAAGCAGGTACATCTAACTCTTCGTAAACTCGAGACTTCATGATGTTTCCAACACCATTAATTGGTTGACGTTCCTGTTTGAATTGCTCTATATAAGGGATCATCTTATTACGATCTTGCGTTCCAACTACAACGTCTACTCCAGGAATGGCAAGTATCTCCGCAGGTGACGTTTGTGCATAACAGCCTGTAACGCAAATAACCGCATCGGGATTTTTACGAATCGCACGACGAATAACTTGACGGCTCTTCTTATCACCTGTATTTGTAACTGTACACGTATTGATAACATATACGTCTGACTTCGCTTCATAGTCTACACGCTCATAATTCTCTGCTTTAAACAGCTGCCAAATTGCTTCTGTTTCATAATGATTTACTTTACAACCTAATGTATGAAAAGCAACAGTTGCCATTTATCTTCACCCCATTAATTCTAATTGATAAGAAACAGCTGATAACACATATAAAGGTGCTGTTTCAGTTCGAAGTATTCTCGGTCCTAAACCACATGCTGTAAAACCGGCATCTCTTAATAATTGTACTTCTGACTCTGTTATACCACCTTCAGGGCCAAATACTACCATGACAGAGGCTCCTGGTTTCAGCGCTTGAAGCGCCTTGCAGAGAGCACTACTTTCATTTTGCTTAGCTTCTTCTTCATACGCAACGAGAAGCACATCAAACATTGTTGCTCGTTCAAGCAATTGACTTAGAGTATGTGGAGCTTCGACATATGGAACGACAGTACGATGCGATTGCTCAGCTGCTTCTTTCGCAATCTTTTGCAGACGATCTACTTTTTTCGCCGCTTTCTTTACATCCCATTTCACAATTGAACGATCGGCAATAAAAGGGATAAATGAACTCGCTCCAAGCTCAGTACCTTTTTGCACAATATATTCTAACTTATCCCCTTTAGGCAAACCGCTCACAACAGTTACTTGAACAGGCAATTCTTTCTCTTCATTCAACCATTCTATAACAGTCCCTAAAACTTCTTCATTGGTAATGTTTTCAATACGAACTAATGCACTCCCGTTATCACCAAGTACACAGATAACTTCTTCACCATGAGTCATTCTTAATACTTTTGCAATATGATGATAATCGTTGCCTTTAATCGTCACAACATCGTCTTGTATTTGTTCTACAGGAACAAAATATCGTTGCATGCTACCTACACCTACTCCGTAAAATTTCCATTTTCAAAAATGAACTCACCACACTCAATCAAAAAGCGGAAGCGCATGTTAGCGACAGCTACTTAAAACCTATGCGTGGCAGGAATATGATTTTATCACAATTTAACAATAAAACACCCATTACAAAACGCAATTTGGCATTTATCTAGTGGGAGATTAAACGAAATTCAACTAATAATCGGTGGGAAATGAAGGCCCCCACCGATTAAAGTTTCCTTATTTCATTTTCAAGAAGATCTTATTTCTTCTTTGCAATAAAAGCAACCCAGTCTTCCATTACCATTGTTTCCATGATTTCGAATCCAGATGCTAGTAGAGCTTCCTTCACTTCATCTTTCTTAGGTAAAATGATACCTGAAGAAATAAAGTAACCACCTGGTTTTAATCCAGTCGCTACATCATCAGTAAATCTCATAATAACTTCAGCTAAGATATTCGCTACAATAACATCTTGAAGCCCAGTAACGCCATCAAGCAAATTATTTTGAGACACATTTACTATATCATGAACTTTATTTAACTTAATATTAAGTTTTGCTGACTTAACAGCCACTTCATCTAAATCTAGCGCTTCGACATGAGCTGCTCCTAACATTGCTGCAGCAATACTTAATACTCCTGAACCTGTTCCAACATCAACGACGTTATCACTGCTCTTAACCATTTTCTCCAAAGCTTGGATACACAATACAGTTGTCGGGTGCGTACCTGTTCCGAAAGCCATACCTGGATCTAGTTCAATGATTAGTTCATCACTAGAAATCGGTTCATACTCTTCCCATGTAGGAACAATGGTAAACCGTTCCGAAATCTTCACTGGATGGTAATATTTCTTCCATGCAGTTGCCCATTCTTCTTCATTCACTTCGCTGATTGTTACAGAATTTAATCCTAAATCGATGTCATAAATAATTAGACTATTGATTGCTTCTTTAATACCTTCCACAGTTTCTCCTAAGAAACTATTCACAGGAAGATATGCTTTCATCACAACGCCTTCCTCAGGATAATCATCAGGATTAAGTTGGTAGATCTCACCAAACTGATCTTCTCTGTCTTTAAAAAGATCTTCTCTATCTTCGATTACAACTCCGCTTGCTCCAGCCTCATGTAATATATTCGAAATCGGTTCGACCGCTTCACTTGTTGTATGGATTGCTATTTCAGACCACTTCATTTACTACCAACTCCTGTTTGAATTATTCTCCTTTAAAAGCGCGCTTCATTTTTGAAAAGAAGCCTTCTTCATGTTCATCTGCTGTTTCTCCGCTAACTTCAGCATATTCTCTTAACAATTGTTTTTGCTTTTCACTTAGCTTTCTTGGTGTTATTAATTTAACGATAATATGTTGATCCCCTTGACCATAACCTCTAACATTCGGAATACCTTTTCCTTTTAAGCGGAAACGTGTTCCCGTTTGTGTACCAGCAGGGATTTTCAATTGAACTTTTCCATGTAACGTAGGAACTTCAATTTCATCACCTAGCGCAGCTTGTACGAAGGTTAAAGGTACTTCACAGTACACATCATCGCCATCTCTTTCAAAGAACTCATGCTCTCTTACATGGAACACAACAAATAAATCACCAGAAGGACCACCATTTACACCTGGTTCACCTTGTCCAGTTACACGCAATTGTTGACCATCGTCAATACCTGCTGGAATCTTAACATTGATTTTCTTTCTTTTCTTAACTTTTCCTGTACCAGAACATGTTGAACATTTGTTTGGAATATTCTTACCAGTCCCATGACATTGACGACAAGTTGTTCGGTTTACGATTCTTCCAAATGGGGTATTTTGTTCAATATTAACTTGACCACTTCCACTACAGTAAGAACATTTTTCCACTTTAGTACCCTGTTTAGCCCCTGTACCATCACATGTATCACAATTTTCTTCACGCGGGATTTCAATTGTCGTTTCCTTACCAAACACCGCATCTTCAAATGGAATAGTCATCGTATATTGAAGGTCGTTACCTTTTCGTGGTGCATTTGGATCTCGTCTACCTCCTCCACCACCAAAGAACGTGCTGAAGATATCTTCAAAACCGCCAAAGCCCCCGCCAAAATCTCCACCACCAAAGCCGCCACCGCCAAAGCCTTGGTTCGGATCTGTATGACCAAATTGATCATAATGTGCCCGCTTTTGTTCATCGCTTAATACTTCGTAAGCTTCTTTGATTTCTTTGAATTTATCTGCAGCATCCGCTTCTTTATTAATATCTGGGTGATATTTTTTTGAAAGTTTACGATATGCTTTTTTAATTTCATCTTTTGAAGCGCTTTTGCCTAAACCTAACACTTCATAATAATCTCTTTTACTCATAAGCTTTCAACTCCCGGTTCTTTCACATAAATGTTATTTTATCATTTACTTAATAGTGGTTGCAATAATGAAACTTAAGCAACCGCTTATCACTCGCTCTAGTAATATATTTCATAAAAATCAAAAAGTGATTGGTTTATTGCGCGACGAACATCCACAGAAAAAATGAATCAAACTCTAAAAAAAGTCAAAGCCCTAAATGATGACTTTGACTTTTTTCACATTCGTTGTTACTAACAAAACTTACTGTTTATCTTTATCGTCTACTTCTGTAAACTCAGCATCTACAACGTCATCGTCCGCTTTTGCTTCACCTTGACCTGCATCAGCACCTTGTGCCGCTTGTTGAGCTTTAGCAGCTTCTTCATAAAGTTTCATAGTCAAATTTTGAACGATTTCTTGAAGAGCATCTTTCTTAGTACGAATTTCTTCTAGGTCATTCTTCTTGATTGCTTCTTTAAGAGCATCTTTTGCTGCATTTGCAGATTCAATTTCAGAAGCATCTACTTTACCTTCAAGCTCTTTCATAGTCTTTTCAGTTGTAAACACTAATTGATCAGCTTCATTACGTAATTCTACTTCTTCTTTACGTTTTTTGTCAGCATCTGCATTTTCTTCTGCTTCTTTAACCATACGTTCTACTTCTTCATCTGATAAGCCTGAAGAAGACTTAATTGTAATAGTTTGTTCTTTGTTAGTACCTAAATCTTTAGCTCGAACGTTTACGATACCGTTTTTATCAATATCAAACGATACTTCAATTTGTGGAATTCCACGTGGTGCTGGTGGAATATCAGTTAATTGGAAACGACCAAGCGTTTTGTTGTCAGCAGCCATTGGGCGCTCACCTTGTAATACATGAATATCAACAGCTGGTTGGCTATCAGCAGCAGTTGAGAACACTTGTGATTTACTTGTTGGAATTGTTGTATTACGATCAATAAGTTTTGTAAATACGCCGCCCATTGTTTCAATTCCTAAAGAAAGTGGCGTTACGTCAAGTAATACTACATCTTTAACGTCACCAGTTAATACACCACCTTGAATTGCAGCACCCATTGCTACTACTTCATCAGGGTTAACACCTTTATGAGGGTCTTTTCCTGTTTCTTTACGTACAGCTTCAACAACAGCTGGAATACGAGTAGATCCACCAACAAGGATTATTTTATCAATTTCAGAAGTGCTTAAACCAGCATCTTTAACAGCTTGACGAACAGGTCCCATTGTACGTTCAATTAGGTTATGAGATAACTCTTCGAATTTAGCTCTTGTTAAAGTTACATCTAAGTGTAATGGACCAGCTGCACCAGCAGTGATAAATGGTAATGAAATTTGTGTAGATGTTACACCAGAAAGGTCTTTTTTCGCTTTCTCAGCTGCATCTTTTAAACGTTGTAGTGCCATTTTATCTTGACTTAAATCAATAGCATTTTCTTTCTTGAATTGTTCTACTAAATAATCAATGATCACTTGGTCGAAATCATCTCCACCTAGACGGTTGTCACCTGCAGTTGATTTAACTTCGAATACACCATCACCGATTTCAAGAATAGAAACGTCGAATGTACCACCACCAAGGTCAAATACTAGAATTGTTTGATCTTCGTCTGTTTTATCCATTCCGTATGCAAGTGCTGCAGCAGTTGGTTCATTGATGATACGTTCAACTTCTAAACCAGCAATTTGTCCAGCATCTTTCGTAGCTTGACGCTCAGCATCGTTGAAGTAAGCTGGAACAGTGATAACAGCCTTCGTTACTTTTTCACCAAGGTACTCTTCTGCATAACCTTTTAAGTGTTGAAGAATAATAGCAGAGATTTCTTGTGGAGAATAGTCTTTACCTTCAATATTTTCTTTATAAGTAGTACCCATATGACGTTTCACAGACATAATTGTATTAGGGTTTGTAATTGCTTGACGTTTAGCCACTTCCCCAACTTGTCTCTCACCATTTTTGAATGCAACAACAGAAGGAGTTGTGCGGTTACCTTCTGGATTTGGAATAACTTTTGCTTCTCCACCTTCAAGTACAGATACGCAAGAGTTAGTAGTTCCTAAGTCAATACCGATAATTTTACTCATGACAAAATTACCTCCTATAATAATATGTAATTGTATTTTATTGATTTACTTTAACCATTGACGGTCTAAGAACACGATCTTTCAGCTTATACCCTTTTTGAAACTCTTCAACCACAATATTTGCACCATAATTCTCATCGCTTACTTGCATTACTGCTTGATGGAAATTCGGATCAAATTCTTGTCCTACAGCTTCAATAGGTTCAACGCCTTCTTTTTGAAGGGCATTCACAATGCTTTTGTGCACCATTTCAAGGCCTTGAAGCATGCTTTTCGTTTCTTCATTTTCTGTTGTAACAGCTAATGCTCTCTCGAAATTATCTAACGACGTAATAAGCTCACTAGCTAAGTTTTGCACTCTATATTTTTGAGCAGCTTCTAAATCTAATTTAGAACGTCTTCTTGAGTTATCGAAATCAGCTTGTAATCGAAGGTAACGGCTTTCCATTTCTTCAATCTTTCCTGTTAAACTTCGAGTATTTTCTTCTGCCTTTGCAAGTAGTTGTTCACAAGTTAATTCTTGCTCAACTTTACCACTACCTTCTGCAGATGTAGTTTCTTCTTCAGCGAAGATTTCTTCCACAACAGCATTGTCAGTTAATGTTTCTTCAACTTCATTTTCTTTTTTGTTTTGTTCTGACATGATACTCACCTCCCTATGAAAGTCATATCTATGTTTTTTATTTATTAAATCTTATAGCAACTAACAGTTGGCTAAAAGGTTTATATACTAACGGTATAATCCACTTCTTAAAATATAAACAGAGAAAAAGGCAAGGCGATGCCACGCCCTTCTCTCAATATCTCCACTTCTATCTATTTTGATACAATCTTGTCAAAACAGTAGAGAAATCTTTCGAGAATAACTTTAAGAGTGAAATAACACGCGAATAGTCCATTCTTGTAGGTCCTAGTATTGCAACAGAACCAAATTGCTTTTGTCCAATCGAATAGGTTGCAGTAATTAAACTACAATTCTCCATGGCCGGATCATTATTTTCACTTCCGATTTTCACATGGACACCAAGCGGATTTTTTACAATCAATTGATATAATTCTTTTTCATGTTCAATCATCGATAATAATGATCGCACTTTCTCAATATCATTGAATTCTGGTTGACTTAACATATTTGTTTTTCCACCGAAGAAAATCTTCTCATCTGGAACTATGTGTAGAGTTTCTGTTAAAGATGTAACAATCTGTTCATAGTTGCTTATATGCCGCTTAAAAAGTGCAGCAACTTCATTTTGAATCCTTGCACTTAATTCAATTAAAGGTACACCAACTAATTGATCATTTAATATATTCACGATCTTTTCAATTTGACTTCCGTCTATTGAGGTTGGTATCTGAATTAATTTATTTTCAACATGTCCAGTATCCGTTACGATTAGAGCAACTGCTGTTCCTCGGTCAATTGGCACGAGTGAAATTTTCTTTAACTTATTCTCTCTAACCTTTGGTCCTAAAACAATTGCAGTATAATTCGTAATTTCTGATAGTATTTGTGCAGATTTTTGAACAACCTTCTCTAATTCATAGATTTTATCAACAAAAACAGACTTCAGTTTTTGCATTTCCTCATTTCTAACTAAAGGAGGAGATAACAAATGATCAACATAATATCGATAACCTTTTTCTGAAGGAACTCTTCCTGAAGACGTGTGTGTTTTCTCAATAAAACCTAAATCCTCTAAGTCAGCCATATCATTACGGATAGTCGCGGAACTAAACGTAATATCACTTTTTTTCGATAAACTTCTTGAGCCGACCGGCTGTGCAGAACGAATAAAGTCATCAATGATTACTTGGAGAATTAATAACTGACGATCTGTTAGCATATTTGATCACCTCTGTTAGCACTCCTACACAACGAGTGCTAAATCTACTTAATAACTTATCAAAATCACTATATAATGTCAACGGTTTTACCCAATTCCTATAAAGGATTGAAACACTTCATTCCCTAACAATTTTCCCTCTTTTGTTAAAGATATTCTTCCCTCTTTTATAACAACCAATTGTCGGTGCAAAAGATCCTCCACCTGCACTTTAAACACTTCCGTCAAATCGTTATTAAAGCGTTCCTTAAACAATTGTAATGAAACACCTTCCATTTTCCTTAACCCTAGAAACATTTCTTCTTCCATTTGTTCATTGATTGGCACTTTATGAACACTCATTCGCGGAAGTTCTCCATTTTCTATAGGAGTCATGTATTTCTTTAACGGACCATAGTTGGCAATACGCTCTCCATTCACATAACTATGAGCACCCGCACCAAACCCATAATAGTATTCGTTATTCCAATATGTTGTATTATGACGACTCTCATAGCCTTCCTTCGCAAAATTACTAATTTCATAATGATGTCGCCCATGCTCTTCCATTGTATCCATCAATAATTCATACATCTCAGCTTCTATATCTTGACTTGGAAGCCTAAGAGCATTTTTTTGCATTAAGTTATAGAATACAGTCTTCGGTTCAACAATTAATGAATAACTAGAATAGTGAGGTAAGTCGAGCTCTAAAGCTTTTTTTAAGGACCCCTTAAAATCTTCTTTTGTTTGACCCGGTAAGCCGTACATTAAATCAATTGTAATGTTTTTGAAGCCTGCTTCACGCGCCTTTGCGATTGAATCATATACATCTTCCGGACGATGTGTACGACCAATGCCCTTCAAGATTTTCTCTTGAAATGCTTGAACACCAAAACTAATTCGATTAACGCCTGCTTGATTTAATATGCGAAGTTTATCGATCGATAAGTCTCCAGGGTTTGCTTCAAACGTATATTCCACACTATGACAATCAAATGGAAGAACTTCTTCTATAGAATCACATAATATTTGTAACTGCTCCTCATTCAATGATGTTGGGGTACCACCACCAACATAAATAGTTGATAATTGGTTTGTTGGTTGTTGTTGTAATGTTAATTCCATTTCTTTCTTCAACATTTGCAAATATTGTTCTACCGGCTGGCCTTTTAAAAACATTTTATTAAAATCACAATAGTGACAAATATGCTCGCAAAATGGAATATGAATGTATGCGCTCTTCATCTTAAATTCAGCTCCTTCAAATCACTGCTGTATAGAAAAAAGGCTAGGGAAGGTCAACCTTTTCTAGCCTTTCAAAAAATTTATTTTTTTGTATTTGTATCATCCATTTTTAATACTGCCATGAATGCTTCCTGCGGAACTTCTACCGATCCAACTTGCTTCATTCGTTTCTTACCTTCTTTTTGCTTCTCAAGAAGTTTACGTTTACGTGAAATATCTCCACCATAACATTTTGCAAGTACGTTTTTACGCATCGCTTTGATCGTTGAACGAGCAATGATTTTTTGACCGATTGCTGCTTGAATTGGTACTTCGAATTGCTGTCTTGGAATTAATTCTCTTAATTTATCTACGATTACTTTTCCACGCTCATATGCGAAGTCACGGTGTACGATAAAGCTTAGTGCATCGACATTTTCGCTATTCAATAGAATATCCATCTTCACTAGCTTAGACGGTTTATATCCAATTAATTCATAATCGAAAGAAGCATATCCTTTTGTACTTGATTTCAATTGATCAAAGAAGTCATACACAATTTCTGATAATGGAATTTCGTAAACAATGCTAACACGTGTTTCATCTAAATATTGCATGTCGATGAAATCACCGCGTTTCTCTTGGCAAATTTCCATAATTGCTCCAACGTAGTCTTTCGGAGCCATCATTGTTGCTTTCACATAAGGCTCTTCTACGCTTTCAATTTTTTGAGGGTCTGGCATATTAGAAGGGTTATCAACTGTTACAGAAGAACCATCTGTCATTTTTACATCGTAAATAACACTTGGTGCAGTAGTAATCAAATCAATTTTGAATTCACGTTCAATACGCTCTTGAATAATTTCCATATGAAGCAACCCTAAGAATCCACAACGGAACCCAAATCCTAATGCTTGTGATGTTTCCGGCTCAAATTGTAGCGCAGAATCATTTAACTGTAATTTCTCTAACGCTTCACGTAAATCATTAAAGCGAGCAGAGTCAATCGGATACAGACCACAGTAAACCATTGGATTTAACTTACGGTAACCTGGTAGTGCCTCATTGGAACCATTCTTAGCATTTGTGATTGTATCACCCACACGCGTATCGCCTACATTCTTAATAGCGGCAGTTAAGAATCCAACATCCCCAACATTTAATTCATCCACTAAAGTAGACTTCGGTGTAAACACACCTACCTCTATTACTTCAAACTCTTTACCTGTTGCCATCATTTTAATTTTGTCACCAGGCTTAATGCTTCCGTCTACAACACGAATGTAGGCAACAACGCCACGATATGCATCGTATAAAGAATCAAAGATAAGAGCTTTCAACGGTGCTTCTGGGTCACCTTCTGGCGGTGGCACTTGAAGAACAACTTGTTCTAGAATATCTTCAATTCCAATTCCAGCCTTCGCTGAAGCTAGAACGGCTTCAGATGCATCCAGACCAATTACTTCTTCAACTTCGTTACGGACACGTTCAGGATCCGCACTCGGTAAATCAATTTTATTAATAACTGGTAAAATTTCCAAATTGTTATCTAATGCTAAATACACGTTTGCAAGCGTTTGAGCTTCAATACCTTGTGCAGCATCTACGACTAATACAGCACCTTCACAAGCAGCTAAACTACGAGAAACCTCATATGTGAAGTCGACGTGACCTGGTGTATCTATTAAATGAAAAATATACTCTTCTCCATCGGAAGCTTTATATTTCAATTGAACTGCATTCAATTTAATAGTAATCCCACGCTCACGTTCCAAGTCCATAGAATCAAGCAATTGAGCTTTCATTTCACGCTGAGTTAACGCATTTGTTTTCTCTAAAATACGGTCAGCTAATGTAGATTTCCCATGATCAATATGAGCGATAATGGAAAAGTTACGGATTTTCGATTGTCGTTTTAATTTTTCTTCTCTATTCATTTAATCCACTCCTGTAAGTCGACACAAATACACTATTTTTCATTATAACCTGTCAAAAAGCAAGATTCAATAACCGTTTAACTCTACATCAAAAAGAAGCCATGCAATACACATAATAATTTCCTTCTTCAGATTGAGTAATTCTAAAGAATGAGAGAATTATGTTTCTAGCATGGCATTCTTATTTCTGTCTCTTGATTAGTAGAATTATGTTACTTGCACTCAATAATTTCTAACCTGGCACTATAAATTCCAGAACTTTATTAAAAAATTGCTTTGAGCTTTCAGTAATTTTCTTCCCAAGATTTGAAAAGGCATTAAATGCTTTTATTTCTTCTAGCTTTTCCTTCTTCTCTTGCAGATCATAGCTTTTCATTTCTTTACCGAGAATGGAAGCATCAACTTCTCCATTGTGTTGCTCAATGGAGACAGCACTGTATAAATTCGGATCATCATAGCCTCGCATATTCAATATTCCAATATTGGCTTTTTGCATTCCTAACAAAACCCCTACAAAAAATATGATAAGTACCAATAGAAACTTTAGAAAAAAGCGAAACATACAATCACCCTGCTTATCATGTTTAATTTGAATTTTTTTTCACACTATTAACTTCCTTCACACCATTTTCAGCTACGTAAAAATCAGTGAACACATCTGCGAATGCGTCCATAGATGCCCGCAGTTCATCAAATGTATTATCCACTCCACCCGCTTCAATTAGCATGGCATTTTGAGATAAATCTTGATTATAAACCCCATTATTTCCAGGGCCACCTTGTTTAAAAACGCCACGAGATAATCCAGGGTATTTTTTCTGAATGGCTTTATGAAGTTTAACAGCTAACGCATAATTCTTTTGAAATTGTGCATTATCTCCACCAACAATAAAGGCAAGCCTAGCATAAGCTTTTCCATTAATAGCAACCGTCGTATGTTTCTTTCGTGTCGCTTCCCGATGAATATCAATTAAATAAGCGTAGTCTTTGTTATTCGCCATTGCTTCTTGAACAACTAATCTGGATTCTTTATATGCTTTCGAGTACTTTAATCCCTTACTCGATAACCGAGCATTTATGTCCGTTGCATTTGCAGTAGCACCTATTCCATTATTCTCTAAACTATTTTGGAGCAATTCTCCGACCTTAGTTACATTGATTTTACTATGGTTTGCTCGATTTGGATCTGTAACGCCCTTCAAATACGGTAAATAGGCCTCACGAGTATGTGTATGATAAATTAAAACTGTTTTTTTTCCGTTTGTTAAATTGTTTTTTGTGTTTTTTGATTCGTCGATTGAAGAGTCAATATCGTCTACATTTTGTAATTCTACTTCTTTTTTCGCTATTGCACTATCATCAGGTGGCGCAGATTCATATGGCATATTCGTATAATCCGTACCTTCCCCAGCAACTAATATTTCCGAATCAAAATGTGCAAATCCAGGCAATTCACGCCCTAATAAACTCCGAGGGTCGTCTAATGAAATATTCGCTGAAAGCTTTAGCAATTGTTTTTCCAATGAATCTTTATGTCCGGTATCTTCTATTGCTGCTGCAAAATAACGATTTTCAAACGCTAGTAACGAAAATAACATTTTTCCTGAAAAAATACTCGTCGCACCGTTCACTGATTTGGAAGATGGACGATATTCAGGCTTTACAGAAGTAAGTAAACCACTTAACGAAAAAACAAACAGTAAGAGGACAATAACGGCTAGAAAGATTTTAACTATTAAAGACCCTTGAATAATCGTAAACTGGTTATAGTGGTAGTTTTTTTTCATCATTTTCCCCCTTCATAGCTTGTCTATTAAATAAATATGACTTTGCTAGAAAAGGTAGAACAATAAATATTCAACTTGTTTACGATTTATAAAGTGAAACCTTAATCGGTGGGGGTTTTCGTTCATCCCCCACCGATTATTAGTTGAACCAATCGGGTTCAAACTGGCGCTTCATCTCCCACTTACTTTCGTTTTGAAGTGGGNNGTTTGAACGGGATAAAATCAAATTAATCTCTTGACTCTGATTTAATAGCCTCTATCATTTCGTATGATAACCAGTATTCTCTTGATTTACTGCTTCATGTAATGCTGCATTTAAACCATTTGCAATTAAATTCGACATATCTTCAATGAATATATCCACTTCTTTTGGTGTAACCATTAGGTTTTGTCCAAGCGGCGCTAATACTTCATGAATGAACTTTCGTTTCTCATCTTCGGATAAGTTACCTATTACACCCATAAAGGTCTTCCTTTCTTCGTCTCCTGGCAAATCCTCTTCGGTTAATTTTTTTCGCTTGCCAAAATTCATTCCAGCAGGAGCAAGTGCTCTAGATGGTCGGTTACCTTCTTTCAATTCTTTACCAAAATGCTTCAAAATATAATCAATTGTATCGCTCGTAATTGTAACGGCATCTACAACCGTTGGTATCCCAATTGCTATAACAGGAATTCCGAGCGTTTCTTGGCTTAATTCTTTTCGTTTATTACCAACACCTGATCCTGGATGGATACCGGAATCTGAGATTTGTATAGTTGCATTTACTCTATCTAAAGAACGAGCAGCAAGAGCATCTACAGCAATAACAAAATCAGGCTTTGTCTTATCAATAACTCCTGAAATAATATCGCTTGTTTCAACACCAGTAATACCCATGACACCAGGTGCAATGGCACTAACTGGACGGTAGCCTTCTTTCACTGTCTCGGGTTCTAATTTGAATAAATGACGGGTAATAATTAGATTCTCTACGACCGATGGTCCGAGAGCGTCTGGAGTAACGTTCCAATTACCTAAACCAACAATAAGTGCACTTGCATCTTCTTTAATTTGCATTTTTTTTAGAAAATAAGAAAACTCTTTAGCAAATACTTCTTCTACTTGTTGCTGTGTTTTGCTGTCTCCAGAGCGAATTCCTTGTACTTCAATCGTTATGTAATTCCCAGCTTTTTTGCCAATCTGCTTCGCACCTTCAGTTGTTACTTCAATCAAAGATACGGTAATATCATTTTCCGTTTTTTCTTTAATAATCACGCCTTCTATTTGTGAAATATTCTTTTCACCAGCGACGGTTTTTTCTTCTATCAGCATATCATTAGCTTCCAATGCTAAATCTGTTCTTATTGCATATTTACTATAGTCCACTTTCTCTTCCATGTACGATTCCTCCCAAACCAAAGTTCTCTTATTTTTCCATCATTACCTATAATTATTCCTTACTCATTATTAAAAAATTTAATTGAGGTGAAAAACCCTTTTACATTACGTAATAAAATAGTGTACAATGCATATTAGTATTGCAATATAAATGACAGTCTGATAGAATGATTTTTGTTGCTTAAACTAAGAAATTTAAAAGTCGAGTTTATTTTATATAGATCTCGATTCCTAATATAGGAGGTGACACCGGAATGCCTAACATTAAATCTGCGATTAAACGTGTAAAAACTGCTGAAGTAAAAAGAGCTAACAATATTACTGCTAAATCTTCAATGCGTACAGCTGTTAAAAACGCTGAAGCTGCAATTGCGAACAATGATGAAAACTCAAAAGACGCTCTTTTAGCGGCTGTGAGAAAATTGGACAAAGCTGCTTCTAAAGGTCTTATCCATAAAAACGCGGCTTCCCGCAAGAAATCTCGCTTAGCTAAAAGACTAAACAGTCTTAACGCATAATTAAAACGATCCTTTGGATCGTTTTTTTATTTAGAAAACAATCATCAGTCCCTTGTGATTGACTCTAAATCAAAAAGCTTAGACATCGCGCGAAATTATACCTTCTAAAAAAAGACGTGGCAATAGCCCACGTCTCATCATCTTTCACTTATTTGTTCTCTTGTTTTTAAAATTAATTACTTACCCGACTTCCGCTCTGCAAGATAATCAGCTCTAATAATAATGCTTTATCCATTTGACCAGTTTTCATTTTATAATCAGCATCTGCAATATTATTTAAGAAAGTCATTAATTCCTTCTCTTGAAAATATCGTGCTTTTTCCATTGCTAATTTGACGCGAAATGGATGAATTTTCAAATGCGTTGCTATTTTTTGCTGCCCATAACCATTTTGCGATAAACTTTTCGCAACATACATAATACGCACTTGTGAAGCCATAAGCGCTAACACTTTAATCGGCTCCTCATTTTGACGTAGTAATGATTGTAATAATTGTATTGCTTGTGATGTTCTACGATTCATAATGAAATCAATCAGTGTAAAAATATTTTGTTCTAACGATTTAGATGCTAATTCATTTACCGTCTGCACAGTAATCATTTTTTCTTCCAAAACATATAAAGCCATTTTTTCAATTTCATTGGCCAACAATAATAAATTTTGTCCCGCTGTTTCCATTAGTGTCTGAATCGCTTCACGTTCAATTTGTACACCGTGTGCTATTGCTTGCCCTTCAATCCATCTTACTAATTCTTGGTCTTTTAATTTATTTGCTTCCACAACCGTTGCATGATGTTTAAGCTGTTTCGTAATTTTTTTACGTTCATCAAGTTTTTCATAGGTCGCTGCAATAACCACTATTGAAAAAGGGGAAGGATTTTCTACATAATCGAGCAATAATTGTATATTGTGTTCTACTTTTTCTTTCGTTTTTTCAGCTGTTAAAAAATACGGATTATGTAAAATCACTAATTTCCTTTCACCCATAAATGGAAACGTTTCTGCTTCTTCTAAAGCAATATGAATTGGTGTTTCTTCTAAATCAAAATTTGAAACATTAAATTCTACTTCACTTTCCTCTAAAGCATGTTCCATCAATGTCGAAAGTGTTTTTTTTATTATAAATGGCTCAGGTCCATACAATAAGTATAAAGGAGCAAATTGCTTTTGTTTCATTTGTTTCCAAACTTCTAATGCCAATCTTATCGCCTCATTTTGCTTGTATTAACATAATGTTAGCGATGATTGTTTTAATTATCAAGTAGGAATAATAGGGAGTAATTTGGATATTAGTAATTACGTACCAAGGAAAGCATAAAGGGGTCATCATCACCTCATTAAGACGACCCCTAATCTATATAAACGCAGAATGTTAAGCCCCGGGAAAACTTGACTTTCTACGGTATACCAAATCATCACTAGTAACGGTGGTGTACTACTTATTCTTTCCACGCAAATACAAACTATTTGTGACAACTCTTACTAGTTGTGGAAAACGATTTAGTGTCGTATAGATTTTTTTATTATAATCGCTTATACTATTTAATAATAAATGGGAGGGATGGAAAATGAATACATTTGAACAAGATGTGCAATCAAAACGTAATGATGCCGTTGATTCTGCTGTAGGATTTATAGTTTCTTTCGGATTTTTCGCTACTATGTTCATCATCGCAACAGTTATTCAATTCGTTGCAGGTTAATACTGTACATAGACCTTCCATTTCTGATATGGGGGTCGTTTTTTTTATGTTGGGCTCTTTGAATACAATCCTATACTATGGCAATGTCACCGAAAAGGTTCCTACCCCCCATAAATATTTATAGTGGATTGATCCTTGCTGATCGGTTCGTAGAAGGGGTATTCTTCTTTCTTGTAAAGCTTCTATTACTTCTTGGCTTGGATGGTTATAGCGATTATTCTTCCCCGCTGATACAATCGCTAACTCAGCATTTAGTTGGTCTAAGAAAGGAGCTGAACTAGAATACTTACTTCCATGATGCCCTACTTTTAATACGTCAACTTCCATTTGCGGATATCTATTTATAAGTTCACTTTCTCCTTCTTCACCTAAATCACCAGTAAATAACCAATTGAGCTCATTAATCTCAGCTAACAAAACGAGTGAACTTTCATTTGAATTTTCAGTGTATCGAACTGGATGCACCACATAAAAAGAATCTTCCCCTTTTCTCCACCCTCCACCGTTTTCTAATAATGAAACTTTGCTTTTTTCTTTAACAGCGCCCTCCCACATTGGTGTCGTAATAAAATCTTTCTGTAACACTTCAGGAATGACAATTTCCTTCACTTGTATTGCTTCCATTACAGCGTTTGCTCCTCCGATATGATCTTGGTCATGATGCGTTAATATTAGCTTATCGATTTTTCGAATACCTTTACTTTTCAAATAAGGAACAACTATATCCTCCCCAGGTTCAAATGGCTTTCTTTTCTCCTGCCACTTTTCTTTAGAAAACATCAATACCCCACCTGTATCGATTAAATAAATCCCTTTACCAAAAGGACGTTTGATTAAAATGCTATCTCCTTGGCCAACATCAATTACAACAACCTCACCAATCGGGGACAAACTCACTTTGTGATAAAACAAGAATAAACTCGAAACCAACACACACATACATAGAATAACAAGCTTCCGACTCTTCAATTCCCAACAATAAAATAAAAATAAAATAAGGATCATTAACAAGAGTGAAGAAAGAAAAGATGGTTTCCCGTAAGTTAGCGATGCAAGAGGAATACGAGAGAGTAATAAAGCAACATCGTTACTTATAATAAAAAGCCGTTCGAGAAGGGTTAAAAAGAGGGAAGAAAAAGGAGCATGTAAAATAGAAAAAAAGAATGCAATCATAGTTATAGGTAATAATACAACCGTATACAAAGGAATATATACAAGGTTCGCTAAAAATCCCCATAATGAGAATTCATAAAAGTAATACAAAATAATCGGCAAGGAACATAATTGACAAATAACTGTTACTATTAACGATTGTACTACTTTATTATGATGCTTAACTGCAACTAAAATCTTTGCGCTCATTAATAGTGCAAACGTAATAAAAAAAGATAATTGAAAGCCTACTTGTTGAAGATAAAAAGGATTAAAAAGCATCAATAAAAGAAAGATACTACACAGTAAAGATACTGGCGAAACTTTGATTTTCAAAAGTGTAAGAAGTAAAAACACCATTACCATTACACATGCTCGCACAACTGAGGGAGCACCACCAGCAACGATTCCATAAATCGGTAATAATATGATTAACATAATTTGTGTCGCCTCTCTCGTTAATCCAATCCGTATACCTGCAAAGAATAAACAAGCCGTTATAATAGCCACATGCAAGCCTGAAATCGCTAAAATATGAACAAGCGACAATGATTTATAGGCATTGTATGTTTCCTCCTCAATCCAATCACTTTCACCAAACAACAATGCTGCTGAAAATCCTTTCGCTTCAACCGGAAAATATTGATTGATATGTTGTAAGCCTTTGGAGCGAATGCTTTTTATACTTTCTACTACATTTGGCTTCGTATACCTGCAAGCCGATAACGGATTTTTGTCTGACCTCAGAATCCAATAAATACTTTGATTCCTCAAATAAGCTTTGTAGTTAAAAGCATTTTCATTGCGATTACTTTCAGGCTGTTCTAATTGACCTGAAACCGCACAAGTTAGACCAAGCTTAAATTGAGATGTTATTACTCGCTTTTCTTCTTCAGATTTAAATGAGTAATGCAATAAAATTTTATCTTCAGAGGAGGTGGTAACGACAGCTTGAATAGATGCTCCATTAATATCCGGTAGCTCTGTCAAACGAACGATATGGAGCTTCTCTGCAGTTGTAAGGGTAGATTGATTAAAGTAGGCATGAACATGTGAAATGAGGAAATAAAAAGCAATAGTTATTATTACATAAACAATTGCTTTCTTAGATGAGATAAAAAAGTAAAGAAGGAGAATGATTAAGACCATAAAGAAAATGGGTTTCCAATCATAAAAGGCCGAAACACCTAGAATAGCTGCTACGGCCAGTAATAATATCACAAGCAATCACCTCTGCTATTGAAAGAGTTTTTCCTTTTGTTCTTTTAGAGTAAGAAGTTTCTGTTCATCTACGTGTAGATTTTCTAATTCTTTTAACATTTCTTCAAACAACTTCGCTTTCTCATGCATTTTTGAATCTAGAGCTGCTTGTGTAAACGGTACGTGCTCTACTTGAACACCTGCTTGTTCGAAAAGTTCAAGTGCATATGGATGATTTTTATAATCTTCGGCATAGTATACTGCTTTAATCCCCGCTTGAATAATGGATTTACAACATTGTAAACAAGGGAAATGGGTTACATAAATTTCTGCTCCGCCCGTTGGCACACCAAATTTAGCGCATTGCAGCAATGCATTCATTTCAGCATGAATCGTTCTAACGCAATGATTATCAATCACGTAGCAACCTTTATCGATACAATGATCGCCACCAGCAATTGAGCCGTTATATCCCCCAGCAATAATTCGTTTATCACGAACGATTGTAGAGCCAACCGTTAAACGTGTACAAGTACTTCTAAGAGCTAATAAATGACTTTGTGCCATAAAATATTGATGCCAACTAATTCGACTCATCTTGCTTCCCTCTTTTTCAATAATTAATATGTTACAGATTATTCTACAACGTTTGCACACATTTGAATAGTTTAGATAAGAAGAAGTACCTCAGTATATATCGAGATTCGAGACTGATTAGTTGAATGATCATGCTGCTTAAATTGTTACTTGGTCTTTCAATTTTTCAAATGTTTTATCTCCTATACCACTTATTTCTTTCAATTCATCCACATTTGAAAATGAACCTTTTTCAGTCCTATACTGAATGATGGCTTTAGCCTTAGCAGGCCCAATACCAGGTATCGTTTGTAGTTCATCTTCACTCGCTGTATTGATGTTTATTTTCCCCTCACCGGAGGCCTCATTCGAACTACTTTCAACTGACATTGGAGACATAGCTTGAGGAGGTTGTTCGCCAACATTCGGAACATATATTAACATTTGGTCCTCTACACGCTGCGCAAGGTTAACAGCATTCCGATCTGCTTTAGCAGTAAAGCTACCTGCCTTTTCAATAACATCTAACACTCTGTCATCCTTTGAAGCTACGTATACACCGGGACGATTTACGGCACCTTTAACATCTACTTTCTTAATTGTTTCTTCTTGGACATTCGTTTCTTTTGTTACATCTTTTGTCACCTCTTCTTGGTCTGTCGCTTGCTCTAAAAGATTTTCTGCAGTCAATACTTCTTCTTGGCGGTTATTAGGAAAGTATATGATTATAAGTAGAATCAATAGAGCTACAGCTCCACCAATGATGATCCACACTTTCTTTTGTGCCAATTGTTTCACTTGATTCACATCCTTTATTACATGATTATTTCGCATAATTTCCATTTGTAGCTCATATTGTTTTATGAAGTAATTGCAGAAGGGAGGAGGAATACATGATAGTAGGAATCATTGGAACAGGTAATATGGGCTCTATTCTCGCAGATGCCTTACTACAATCACATTCTGTTCAAGCGTCTTGTTTAAAGGTTTACAACCGTACGCAAACTAAAGCACTCGCCCTCCAACAACAACATCCAAAAATTGAAATCAGCACTAACATTCGTCAACTCACTCAAGATTGCCAATTAATTTTTGTTTGTGTAAAGCCTGGTGATATGTATCCTCTTTTTGTAGAAATGGAAAAAGTTATCACTGAAAATCAATGTGTTGTATCCATAACTAGTCCTATTAGTACTAAACAAATGGAGTCTGTATTAACTTGCAACACTGCTCGTTTCATTCCGAGCATTACTAATAAAGTATTATCAGGTGTTTCATTGATTACATTTGGAGACTCTTGCAAAGAGGAATGGAAGCATTATATTCGCAAACTTGCAAATAATATTTCAGAAGGAATTGAAATTGAAAACGATATTACAAGGGTATCATCAGATATCGTAAGTTGTGGTCCAGCTTTCTTCAGCTATTTAGCACAGTGTTTTATTGATGGTGCAACTGCAACTACAGGTATAGATAAACAAACAGCTACAATATTAACTGAAAAAATGCTGATTGGATTTGGAGATTTGTTAAAAAGCGGGCAATATTCCTTGCCGACTTTACAAGAAAAGGTTTGCGTAAAAGGTGGTATTACTGGAGAAGGTATCAAAGTGCTAGAAAATGAATTGGGAGATGTGTTTGAACAAATTTTTCAAGCAACACATCATAAATTCGCAGAGGAAATTACGAAGATAGAGAAACAATTTCATGAACAATATTAAATTTCGACAAAAAACTTTAAACTCCTGCAATATTAGTTAAAAATAAAAACAAGGAAAGAGGTTGTCCTAAAGAAAACCTCTTCCCTTGTTATTCTTTTATAGCAACAAACATAATCCGTTCACTTTGTTCACTTGGTTCAATATTCTCAAGATCTGCTATTACTTCTTTAATAGTAAATCCAGCTTCTCGCAACCATTGTTCATACATCGCAATTGGATAAGTACGTTGATAATGATCTTCTTCAAATCGATCATAAAGGTTTGTATCTTCATCCTTTACAAAGAAAGAAAGCTCATGTTCAACACTATAAGGCTCTTCACCTTCAAATGAATGCCAAATATAAGAAACAGCATCTCCAGCATCAGCAAAAGTTGCATTTACAAAGATTTCTTCCATCTTATAAATAGAATGAACGTCGAACATAAATAATCCACCTTTTTTCAACTGCTCATGCACATGTTGAAATGTAGACTGAACATCCTGTTCACTTTCTAAATAATTTAACGAGTCACAAAAGATGACAATACTATCGAATAACTCACCCATATCTAACTCAACCATATTTTGATGATAGAAAGGAATCGACACGCTATACTCTTCAGCTTTCGCTCTCGCTATGGAAAGCATTTCTTCCGATAAATCAACGCCCGTTACATTGTATCCTTTGTCTGCAAGACGTACAGTAAACTCACCCGTACCACATGCTACATCTAGTACACGATTACCCTTAATATCAAATTGAGCCATCTTCTCAATAAAACGATCAATCCATTTATCGTAAGGAACATCTTGCATCAACGTATCATATACAAAGGCAAATCGTTCATAACTCATTGTTGAAGCTCTTGTTCAATTGGGAATAATGGAGCATCTCCCCATAAACGTTCTAAATTGTAATAGCTTCTTTCATCACGATGGAAGACATGTGCAACCACATCTCCTAAGTCAACAAGAACCCATTTTGCTTCATCCAAACCTTCAATACGCTTTACATCTACACCTTTTTCCTCAGCTTTATCCTTCATCTCACGTGCAATTGCCTGAACTTGCTTATCTGAATTACCATGACAAATTACGAAATAATCCGCAACTGAAGAAATCCCTTGCATATCTAAAACCATAATATCTTCTGCTCTCTTATCATCAGCAGCTTTCGCTACAGTAACTAACAATTCTTTTTCGTTTAACAAACTTATTCCTCCATTTTCTTTTTCTGTACAAGATCATTATATGCAAAAACTGTATCCGGATAAATGGTAGCGTTTTTCGACATTAAGAAATTAACCGTATTACGTAAAGCCGCAACAACCGCCTCATCTAAATCCTTCTTCGCTATCTTGCGAACATTTTCAACTCCAGGAAACTTTCTACCTGGTTCAATATAATCTGCTAGAAAAACAATCTTCTCTAACTTCGTCATATGTGCTCGTCCTGTTGTATGGTAAAGAATTGCAGATAATACTTCTTCATCTTGTATTCCTGCTTCTTTTTGCACTAAATAAGCGCCCACAGGTGCATGCCATAATTCATGATGAAAGTCCAATAGCTCTTTAGCCATTTTCTGTTCTTCAATAATTTTTCTCATTTCTTCTTTAGGGCGAAACTTAGCATAATCATGAAAAATCCCCGCGAGTTCTGCTTTTTCCACATCAGCCCCGTATCTTTTTGCCAATGTGACTGCCGTGTCTGTTACTCCTATTGTATGCACATAACGTTCTTCTGTTAATTGCACTTTTACAATCGCTAAAGCTTGTTCACGTTTCATATAAAGAGTTCTCCTCTATATACTCTTCAACAGCAGGTGACACTAAATATGTAATAGTATCCCCTTTTTTCACTTTATCTCGGATGGCAGAAGATGATAAGTAAATAAGGGGTGCATCAATTAATTCAAAAGGGTATGGTGTATCCGTTATAAACGGTGGTCTTTGAACACCGACAAACTGTACTAAACCCACTAACTCATCAATTCGATGCCACTTTGGTAAATACTCAATCATATCCGCACCAATAATAAAGTAAAACGCTGTATTAGGTTCTTTTTCTTTTAATTTTTCCATTGTATAAAATGTATAAGAAGTACCTGGTGAATCTAATTCAATTAGCTCTAATGAAAATCGTGGATGATCTTCAATCGAAAGGCGCAACATCTCTACTCGATCCTCATTTGAAACACCTTGAGATTTCTCTTTATGAGGAGGGGTATGATTCGGCATAAATCGGATTTCATCAAGTTCTAGCGCTGTTAAAATCTCATTGGCTACGATTAGATGTCCGATATGTGGTGGATCAAACGTCCCACCTAGGATTCCTACTTTTTTCATTTTTTCAGTGGAAGCTCTAGTTGTTTGTTCTCTTTCGATTCTTTATAAAGGACAACAGTTAACCCGATTAATTGTACTAATTCAGCTTTTGTTCCAGCTACTAGTTCTTTAGCAACTGAATCTTTATCAACATCACAATTTTGCAGAATGCTGACCTTTATTAATTCTCTAGCTTCTAATGCTTCTTGAATTTGTGTAATCATATTATCATTTACGCCACCTTTTCCTACTTGAAAAATCGGTGATAAATGATGTGCTTTCGAACGTAAAAATCTTTTTTGCTTTCCTGTTAACATGGTTAACCTCCTAATTTCCTTAAAACAATTGCTTTCATTCTTTCAATATTTGGTTCTATTCCAGTCCAAATATGAAACGCTAAAGCTCCTTGATGTATAAACATTGGTAAACCATTCTGTATAGAAGCGCCTTTTTTCTTTGCTTCTGATAAAAATTTCGTTTCCAAAGGATTATATATAATATCACTCACAAAAGCATCACTTCGTAAATGTTGAAGTGATAGTGGCATTTCATCCACTTTTGGCTTCATACCAATCGAAGTGGTATTAATAATCAAATCGTAATCATGCAAATGGTCTTCTGCTAATTTAATCGAAAGACTTTTTGATCTTGCTTCATAAGGATTTTCATCAATAATTTGTTGAGCACGAGAAACGGTACGGTTTGCAATGTCGATTTCATGTACTCCTTCTTTTACTAATGAAAAATAAATTCCTCTTGCGGCACCACCAGCACCTATGATCAATGTTTTCTTCTCAGTTAATGAATCATGCAGTTCTTCTTTCAAGCCAGCTACAAAACCTAATCCATCCGTATTGTAACCGATAAATTGACCATCTTCATATTTTACCGTATTTACCGCTCCAATAGTAGCGGCAAGCTGATCAACTTGATCCAGTAAAGGAATAATAGCTGTTTTATGAGGAACAGTTATATTAAACCCTTTAACTCCTAAAGCCTTCATGCCTTTAACTGCTTCTTCTAAATGACTTGGTAGTACGTGAAAAGCATTATAATAAGCATCCAATTCTTGATCAGTAAACGCATCGTTGTGCATATCTGGTGACATTGAATGTGAAATCGGATCTCCAATTACGCCGTATAATTGTTTCAGCTTCCCCACCAACCTGTTCATATAAAGTATCTCGTTCAACTATTGTTCGATGGAATCTAACCTAGCGACCGAGAAGTTTCTCCACCTTCATATTAGAATTTAAATCAATGATTTACGAACCATTACAGATACACCTTTTGGAACGTGAGCGACAACCATTGCACCAGGCTCATTAATTGTAATCCATCCTAATCCTGAGAATACAATATCCATCTTGCCTTCTTTTAAAGAAAATTGATGTGGTACAAGCTCAGGCATCTTACCATCCACTCGATCTAAACTTGGTGATAATAGTTCACCAGCATGATCTTGATACAATTGATCCGCTTTTTCTAATTTAGTACGGTGAATGCCTAATTCATTTGAAACATAGCAAGTAAATGATCTTCTTCCACCAGAAAGATAATCAAATCTAGCTAATCCTCCAAAAAACAACGATTGATTTTCATTTAACTGATAAATCTTTGGTTTAATTTCTTTCTTCGGGGTAATATATTTCAAATCTTTCCCATCAACATAATGGGCCATTTGATGATGATTAATAATCCCTGGAGTATCCATTAAAGCATGTCCATCATCTAACGGGATTTCAATAATATCTAGCGTAGTACCTGGAAAGTGAGAAGTCGTTATAACATTTCCCTCTCCACTAACTTCTTTTATAATGCGGTTAATAAACGTCGATTTACCAACATTTGTACAGCCTACAACATAAACATCCTTACCCTTACGGTATTGTTCAATTGCTTCAACAGCTTCCGCCATACGAGACCCTTTCGCAGAACTCACAAGCATAACATCGATTGGTTTTAAACCCAGTTCTTTTGCGCTGTATTTCATCCAGTGAGTTAGCTTATTTGGCTTCACCGATTTTGGTAGCAAATCAACCTTATTACCGATTAGAAGTACTGGATTATTGCCAACAAAGCGATGTAAGCCTGGAAGCCAACTACCATTAAAATCAAAAATATCTACAATTTTTACAATTAAGGCGTCATTTTGTCCAATTTCATGAAGAATTTTCAAGAAATCATCATCAGTTAATGAAATATCTTGAACTTCATTATAGTTTTTCAAACGAAAACAACGCTGACAAATAATTTGCTCTTTCTCTAGAGCTGATTTTGGTGCATACCCCATTCCTTTTGGATCACCTGTTTGAATTTGGATGCCACACCCTATACATGATACGTGTTCTTGAACTGTCACTTTTTGTCCTCCCATTGGATTAATCCTTGTTTTTGAAACTTAGAAAGGATTCTTCTTTCTACCTGTCGATTAAATTTTGTAAAAAAGCCATCTGATTGAGCCACAGGTACAACTAGAATGGTATGAAACCCACTTCTATTACCTCCTAATACATCCGTTAATAATTGATCGCCTATTACAACTGACTCTTCTTTTTTAATGCCCATATCTGCTATAGCCTTTTTAAAAGCTCTAGCCAAAGGTTTTCTTGCTCTAAAGATAAAAGGGATTTTTAGGGGATCTGAAAAAGCTCTGACCCTTTTCTCATTATTATTCGAAACAATGGTTACTCGAATACCGTGTGCTTGCATATCGTTAAACCATTCGATTAGCTTGGGTGTAGCATTGGGACGGTCCCATTCTACTAACGTATTATCTAAATCCGTTATGATCCCTTTTATTCCTTTATCAATTAAACTTTGAGGAGTAATCTCAAAGATACTTTTTACATGTTCGCTTGGCAAAAATAACTTAAGCATTTTTCTCTACACCTCTACCTATTTCATAAAATACACCGTAATACATCATACCTAATTTTTTCTTTTCTTTCAAAGCTACCTTTAACTATTTTGTGCCTAAATTACATACTAACAATATTTTTCGACAAAATCCCAATATTTACCTACCTGTGGATAAAGTTATACACAGATTCCACAGTGTTTTACTTCGATAAATGACTACTATAAACAAATTAACCACAACTTATCCACCACAACCTGTGGATAAGAGAACGATTGTTCCAATTGTTTATATTTGGTAAAGTTTCTTTATAGACACTTTAACTAT
>NZ_JBALMO010000029.1:0-38661 GCF_036963345.1 Bacillus sp. JJ722 | reverse complement strand
GTTTTCAAAGATCATTTTTCAAAACAGCTTTTTGATTATATCATCCAGCTAATTTTAATGTCAATAACTTTTTTGATATTTTTTCAACCGCTTCAGAAGCGACTAAATCAATATAACATTTTTGTTATTTTACTGTCAACAACTTTTTTGAAATGTTTTTTCAAATGTGTTTCAGCGACGTTTATTAATATATCAAGGTAATAATAATATGTCAATCATTTTTCTACAAAAAATTTATTTTTATTTTCATGATAAGAAAGACAAGCAAGCTCTCCCTTTCCCCAGCTAGCAATTTAATACCGCTTTGTTCTTATATATTTCAGACAAGCCTCTGAACTAGCCACTTTCGAAAACATTGTAAACAAAATCTTATACCGCTCTTCCATAGCCCTCTTTACAATAGGCTCTATACGCTCATCTTTAAAATCATACAATAGCTCGTCCATTTCTCTCTTTAATAAATATTCGATTTCCTTTTGTTCTCGATCTGAAATTAAAATACCTAACATTCTTTCACCTCTATCACCACATCATCTTTTATTCTTAACAAATACTTGCCATTCTATGTAGCATGGTTGTCATATCTTGCTCGTCCATGCATAGGATTTGTATATACGGGTTCGATGAGGTGATAAATGATGAAATTTTTTATGGTTTTACAAGCAAAAAAAATAAAACAATATTTATTCTTAATCACTTTAGCTTTTTTTACAGCTTGGTTTTTATATGTACAGTATGGCACAGATAATCCTGTTTTCTCTACCAATAAAGGACCAAAAGCCGTTTATAGAGGAGAAAGCAATGTTGCATTAACCTTCAATATCGGATGGGGAGATGAGAAAGCGCCAATTATTTTAAAAGAACTAAAAAAGCTCAAAATAAAAAACGCTACTTTTTTCCTTTCCGGTTCTTGGGCTGAAAGACATCCTCACATCGTGGATGACATTGTACAAGAAGGGTATGAAATTGGAATGCTCGGCTATAACTATGTGGATTATTCACAAATAGAAAGCGATGAAATTACGAAAGATATTCTTAAAGGACAAGAAGCTTTTCGAAAATTAGGGATAAAAAATATAAAAGTCCTTCGTGCTCCAAATGGTCATTTTGATAAACGACTGCTTGAAATTAGCGAACGGCACGGTTACACAGTTGTCCATTGGAGCATAGATTCAAAAGACTGGACAAACCCAGGTATATCAAAGATAGTCCAAAATATTGATCGCGTTGAAAAGGGAGATATCCTGCTATTTCACGCTTCGGATTCGGCAAAGCAAACCGCTACAGCATTACCAAATGTCCTTTCTACAATCAAGAATAAAAACTTAAAGCTCGTTACTGTTTCTGAAATGCTTTCTAATTCCTCCGTAAAAACGAAAGAGATTAAATAACTACGCAAAGAAGAGACAGGTGAGTGATGACACCCTGTCTCTTTCATTTTTACGCATTTTCTAATTTATTTTTGATTTTCGGTTGTTTTTGTAATTTCTTTTGTTTTAACTCTTCAGCCGATTTTTGATTGATTTTATGTAAAATCAAGACTTGATATGCATTGCAAAGAAGTAATGGTACTAACATAAAATACAACCAAGCTTCGTCGTTTACACGTAAGACTGGAACCCACTCTATAACTGTAACGACCGTCATAAAAAACAAAGTTGGTATAAAAGCTTGCTTATTCGTAGCTTTCGACTTCGCATATGCAACAATCAAGCCTACCAACAAGAGGATTATAGCTACCAAAAGATAAGAAAACACACTTTCATTCTTACCGAATGTTATGAAACGAAAATATACTAAATCAAATAAAATAAATAAAATGAAGACAACTTGAACCGGGTTCCACAAACTACGGAAAAAACCAAGGCCAAATCGGTGCAGTGTTAAATAAGCAAAGAACCCCATTTGACTAATAACACTAAAAATCAAGCCAACACCAATTAACCAGAAAAAAGTCATTAAAATTTCTCCAACTGCCATTGAATTAAACAATGGCTTGAAGCTATCCCATCTCGCTGCGAACCCAACAGCTCCCCCTGATAGTCCTCCCAATAGCAAAGTTGAAAAAAACAAACGCACTACATGACGACTATTCACTTTTAGCTCCCCCATTTTTTTCGTTCTTTTCCATAATTGTATCAATCTACCATTTAAAATGCTACCAAATGCCACGCATTATTTTTTACAACAAAACAGATATTATCAGTAGAAAGAGCTTTGAAAGGAGTACTATCATGAAATACAGATTAGCTTTTCTAACCTTGCTCGTGCTCTACGTATTAGTAGGCTGTGCACAAAATGAAACCGATACAGAAAAAACCAACTATGAAGAAACAAAGAAAATGGTTGTAGATATATTGAAAACAGATGAAGGGAAGAAAGCCATTCAAGAAATAATGACGGATGAAAAAATCAAAAAGAATCTTGTTATGGATCAAGAAGTCGTTACACAAGCCATTGAAAAAAACCTTACATCTGATAAAGCAAAAAAATTCTGGGAGAAGGCCTTTAAAGATCCTAAGTTTGCAGCGGCTTATGCAAAAGGTCTAGAAGATGAACATAAAAAGCTTATGAAGGATTTAATGAAAGATCCTGACTACATGAGCAAACTCATGGACATATGGAAAGATCCAGAAATGGAAAAAGAACTCACCAAATTATTAAAGAGCAAAAAAGTACGAGAAGAGCTTAAGAAAACAACAATTGAAACGATTGATAGCCCGCTCGTAAAAGCCAAGATCCAAGAAATTCTACTAAAAGCAGCAGCAGAATTACCTGCTGAATCAGAGAAAAAACAAGGTGGTGACTCAAGCCAAACAGGAAGTAGCGGTGGAGGAGCTGGTGAACAACAAGGTGGCGGTGGCGGTCAATAACGCCAACATTATATATAGAACCAGCCTTATATTAAGGCTGGTTCTTATTTTTATTTATACTGTTGCAGCTATTACTTTTTTAGCTATATCTTTATAAATTTGACCTAGCGGATGATCTTCTTCATAAATGGAAGGAGCAAAATCTTCTTCATTCCAATCTGGTTGTCGTAACGGTAATTGACCTAATAACTCTGTTTTCAGTTCTTCAGCTAGCTTTTGTCCGCCACCTTGACCGAACACATATTCTTTTTCTTTTGTTACCTTACTTTCAAAGTAAGACATGTTTTCAATTACACCAATAATTTCATGATTTGTATTCAAAGCCATTACACCAGCTCGAGCTGCAACAAAAGCCGCTGTTGGATGAGGTGTTGTTACGATTAATTCTTTACTAGCAGGCAGCATTTGATGTAAATCTAATGCCACGTCGCCAGTTCCTGGAGGAAGATCTAATAACAAATAATCCAATTCTCCCCACTCTACTTCTTTAAAGAAGCTATTCAGCATCTTACCAAGCATTGGTCCTCTCCAAATAATTGGTGCATTATCTTCAACAAAGAAGCCCATTGAAATAACCTTAACCCCAAATCTTTCAACCGGAATGATTCTTTCACCACGTACAACAGGTCTTTGCGTAATACCCATCATATCAGGAACACTGAAACCATAAATATCAGCATCAACTAAGCCTACTTTTTTTCCTAAGCGAGCTAATGACGTAGCTAGGTTAACTGAAATGGTTGATTTACCAACGCCACCTTTACCACTCGCGATAGCAATAAACTTCGTTTTACAATTTGGCGATAATAAACCTAAACCATCTTCCGGCTCACTTACACGGTGCTTTGCAATTTCTTCATCAGATAGTTGTCCAAAACGAATTCCTACAGATTCAACTCCTGATTTTTTTAATGTATCTACAACTTTCATTTGTAATTGTAATTGCTCAGGTGTACCTGTTTTAGCAATTAGTATTTTTACACTCACATGTTTTTTTTCAGGTTTTATCTTAATTTCTGTAATACCGTTCGTTTCATTTAAAGATTTATGTAGGAAAGGGTCTTTTAGTTCCCCTAATAGCTCTACTACTTGCTGTTCTGTCGCCATAATTGCACCCCTCTTTTAAATTAATTATTCAATATTCAGTATATCATAACTACATTCGTTACCCCTCATGACGGGATTTTACATTGGTTTTAAACAAAGTTAAAAAACCCTTTTAACAGGGTTTTTTCTAAACATTATTTCTCTTTTTCATCCATTGTTTCCTCAGTAAAGTAACGCATTACACCTTTATAAATAGATGCTGCTACTTTGTTTTGGTATGAAGCATCCTCTAACAATTTTCTTTCATTAGCATTTGAAAGAAAGCCTACTTCTACGAGTGCTCCCGGTTTCTTCGCGTATTTCATAACATACACATGATCAATAGACTTCGCTTCTCGAGTTGTATTTTCTAGATTATGAGTGAGCTCATATTGAATAAATTTCGCTAATTCCTTATTCTCCTTATATCTCAACGTATAGAATGTTTGTGCACCACTATATTTAGAAGAAGGAAACGCGTTTAAATGAATACTTAAATATAAGTCAGCTTGTGATTCATTTATTATTTCTACCCGCTTCTTTAAGTCTTCACGTTTTCTGGCACGATAACCTGCAACATCCCCCGCTAAGTCCGTATCTTTATCGCGGGTCATAATCACAAGTGCACCTTGTTCCTGTAAATAATCCCGGATCATCTTCGTAATAGAAAGCGCGATGTCTTTTTCCAATACACCTTCACCGGAAGCACCTCCATCTGGGCCTCCATGACCAGGATCCAAAACAATAACCTTACCTGATAACGGAAGGTTCCACGAATTCCATGAATACTCTTCTACAAATTGAAACGTTGCTATGAGAAATAGCGCTACAATTCCAATAGCAACGCCAGTATACCTCAATCTACTCCACACGAATACATCGCCTCCCGCTCGTCCTACATATACCATATGGGACGAGCAAAGGATTTAGAACATATTAATGCTGGCGAAGTTTATATCGTTTAGAACCCTTGGCAAATCCATCATGCCACCAGTTATCAACATATTGTTCACATTGATAGTATAGTGATTCATTATACATATCATAATCACTAATCTTTCCCCAATATAAAATGAAATTAAAGAGCGTATCAATTAAGTGCTTCTCCTCATGGAAACATCTAGCCTTGATATTATCCACAGATTCTCCATAGAAGCCAAATTTACTAAAGTTTGCCCCAAGTAAATAAGCTTCAATAGCCACGTCATAACAACCTTCCTCTAACACTTGAGAGAAAGTAATACCTAATGACCGCTGGTTCGATAAAAACGCATTGAAACGCTCCTTCAAAAGCTTAGGTGTAAGATCTTTTAAGACCTTCCGTTCATAACGTAACTGTTTATCCCTTCTCTTCTCTTTAAAAGTAAAAATAACATTATCCACATAATCCACCCCATACTATAAAAAAGAATGATTCCTTTATTAATTAAGTTACTTAGGCGAAACAAACAATTCATTCGAATGTACTTTGTTTCCTTAACTATAGCTTTTGATATAGAGTGCTCAGCAATTCTTCCTATTTCTGTGTACAATGCAAGAGATAGGGAAGTATAAAAAGTTATCAACATGTGGATATCTCATATAAAAACCCGTTTTCTTAAGTTATCCACATAACGAACTCGATAACTAAAAAAGGGCGCATCATTTTTTGTTATTTATGATGAAGGAAGTTCTTGATTTAGCCTTTAAAAGCCCACTTTTTACATACATCTAATTGATTGAGATCACTTATTTTTTTCAAATAATGAAGATGCCATATAACTTGTCCAAGCAATATGCGTTATCGCTGCATTTTATATATTATCTTAAATAAAGGATGTGTTCTCATGGCACACAAAACAACTGGTGTATTTCGTGTTCCCGTTTCTGAAAATGGCATAGAACCAACCGCTCTTAACATTATGCTAAATAACGATTCATGCAACAATACACATAGAGTATCAGTCATCGTGGAGAAAAGTGTTAATACTTTCTTCCCTAACACAAATCCATTGAACGAAATCGAACATACGCACGTTACGTTAATGCCTAACCATACAACTAAAATTGTAATTTTCAGACCTAGATTTAATTTAGAAGACTTTCTAAATATTACAATTCGAGGAAGAGAAGAAGCTGTTGAGAATATTTTAGTTTATTCTTTCCTTGCAGATTCAGCAGGTCATAATATCCCATCTACCGTTTTTAATAATCAAGACTATACTTTTGATGATTAACATGTAATGCGGTTACCATTCATTTTTGCTATTCTTTCTTATTTAATGCACAAGACGGCGAAGGATAATGAATAAAGTCTGACCTTAAAAATCATGAAAATGACTTTTTAAGGTCAGCTTTTTTCTGTTCCGCGCAAACTAGATCATATAGTCTTATACATATTTGATGCATAAAAAAGACCCTTTCCACAAGTGTGAAAAGAGTCTTGAAACGTCGATAATTAACGTTTTGAGAACTGAGGAGCACGACGAGCACCTTTAAGACCGTATTTCTTACGCTCTTTCATACGTGCATCACGAGTTAATAATCCTGCAGATTTAAGTGCTGGACGGAATGCTGGATCAGCTTGAAGTAACGCACGTGCGATACCGTGACGTACTGCACCAGCTTGACCAGTGAATCCACCACCAGATACGTTAACAAGCACATCATAGCTACCAGTAGTTTCAGTAGCTTCTAATGGTTGTTTAACAACTAAAATAAGAGTTTCAAATGGGAAATATTCGTTAATTTCACGGTCGTTAAGAACGATACGGCCTGTACCTGGTACTAAACGTACACGAGCTACAGAGCTTTTACGACGACCTGTGCCATAGTATTGAACCTGTGCCAAAGTAGTAACCTCCTTAGTTAATTAAAAATTATCCGCGTAATTCATATGCTTCTGGTTTTTGAGCTTGTTGCTTGTGCTCAGGACCAGCGTACACATGTAATTTTTTAAACATTTGACGTCCAAGAGAGTTCTTTGGAAGCATACCTTTGATAGCAAGCTCTAACATTCTCTCTGGGTAGTTAGTTCTCATTTCAAGAGCTGTTCTTTCTTTTAATCCACCTGGGTGCATTGTGTGACGACGGTAGATTTTATCAGTTAACTTTTTACCTGTTAACTCGATTTTTTCCGCATTAATAATGATAACATGATCACCAGTATCAACATGCGGTGTAAAAGTTGGTTTATGTTTACCACGTAAAAGAGTAGCTACTTCAGTTGATAAGCGACCAAGAGTTTGGCCTTCAGCGTCAATAACGTACCATTTACGATCGATTTCATTTGCTTTCGCCATGAATGTCGTACGCATCATTTTACCTCCTAGTAATATGAAAAATTAATTTAATTTATTTACAATCACGAAAAACTCTTCCGGGGCTCATCGTGGGATTAAATAAAATACATACCATATTATATTATCTGCTCCGTGCATCATTGTCAAGAGAATGTTAAGTCAATTTGTACAACCTCATCCATTCATCTAGAATTTCGTCCATCATAATAGACTTCCCATAAGTACAAACCTTGTGCTGGTGCCGTTTTACCCGCAGCAGCACGATCACGACAATCAATGATGTTTTGCAAATCTTCCGGCTTTCTTTTACCAATGCCGACTTCAATAAATGTACCTGTCAAAATGCGAACCATATTATATAGGAAGCCGTTACCTTCATATATAAATGTAAGTTCATCACCATTTTGGATACATTCAATGCGATGAATGGTTCTAACTTTATCCTTTACATCTGTCCGAACCGCACTAAAACTTGTAAAGTCATGCGTACCTACCACATACGTAATAGCTTCTTTGATACTGTCAATATTTATAGGGTATGGATAATGATACGTATAGTTTCGCTTTAAAGGATTTCTAATCTTACTCAAATCCATCACAAAACGATATTGTTTACCTGTCGCACCAAATCTCGCATGAAAAGAATCAGAAACATACTCTGCTGATAACACAGAAATATCATCCGGAAGCATAGCGTTCATTGCTTTAACCCAATTAAAAGCAGGAATCTTTAAATTCGTATCAAAGTGAATTGCCTGTCCATATGCATGAACACCAGCATCTGTTCTACCTGATGCAACAACTTTTACATCTCTTTTATGCATAACAGCTAATACTTTCTCAAGCTCACTTTGCACAGTACGCTTATCTACTTGTACTTGGTAGCCGGAAAACAATGTTCCATCATAAGAAATAATACATTTTACTCGTTGCATATTGTGTAGACTCCTACGCTCTAAAATTAACCAGAACAGCTGTTAATATAGCTAATGAAATTAATAGCATTGTGTCCGAAAATCCCCAGCTTAAACTGCGGTACTTCGTGCGCCCTTCTCCTCCACGATATCCTCTGGCCTCCATAGCTATTGCCAGTTCCTCAGCACGCTTAAATGAGCTTACGAATAGAGGAACTAGTAGTGGAACAATCGCAGATACTCGATCTTTAATCGGTCCTGAAGAGAAGTCCACCCCTCTTGCTGCTTGAGCTTTCATAATTTTACCCGTTTCTTGCATTAATGTCGGAATAAAACGTAATGAGATCGACATCATTAAGGCCAACTCATGAACAGGTAACTTCACCTTTTTGAATGGTCCTAATAACTGCTCAAGTCCATCTGTTAAGGAAATAGGTGTTGTAGATAGTGTTAATAATGTAGTAATAAGAATTAAGTACGTAAAACGAAGTGCTATAAAAATCCCTTGTCGTACCCCGCCTTCATAAATTTCCAGCCAACCCAAATCTAGAACTACATTGCCTTCTTTTGTGAAGAAAACATGCAATAAGAAAGTAAAAATAATCAAGAGTAGAATTGGCTTCAAACCGTTAAATAGAAAACGGATTGGGATTTTTGAAAGGATAATTAAAGCTAATGTATACACGCCTAAAATACCATAAGTAACAGTATTATTCGCTAGAAAAACAATACATACAAAAAAGAATACAAGCATTAGTTTGGAACGAGGGTCCATTCGATGAAGAACAGAATTGGATGGGATATAACGACCAATAATCATACTATCCATCATAGAGTTGTCCCCCTTTTCATTACATCTGCAATGCCTTCTACTAATGAATCAATTGATAAGCATGGCTGATCAAAGCGGAATCCAGCTTCTTTCTGTAGCATCAATTGGAAACGAACCGTCTCTGGTACATCTAAACCCAATTCCATTAATTGTTCTGGCTGTGAAAAGATATCTAAAGGTGTTCCCTTCTTGTAAACTGTTCCTTGATGCATAATAATGATTTCGTCTGCATAATTGGCCGCATCTTCCATGCTATGTGTAACCAATATCGTCGTTAATCCTTTTTCTTTATGCAAGTTCGAAAATAAATCCATAATTTCTTTTCTTCCACGTGGATCGAGTCCAGCCGTAGGCTCATCCAGAACAAGCACTTCTGGTTCCATAGCTAATACACCTGCGATTGCTACTCTTCGCATTTGTCCACCCGATAAGTCGAAAGGAGATTTCTGCAAAATATCTTCTGATAGGCCTACTAGCTTAATAGCTTTTCTAGCCAATTTCTTCGCTTCTTCTTCTGCAACTCCAAAATTCATTGGACCAAAGCATATATCCTTCTCTACTGTTTCTTCAAATAGCTGATGCTCCGGAAACTGAAAAACAATACCTACTTTCTTTCGAACTGATTTTAAGTCTTTGTCTTTTTTACCAGCGACAATGACCTTTTCCCCAATCTGAATTTGCCCTTTTGTTGGTCGAATCAGTCCATTCAAATGTTGCAGTAACGTTGATTTTCCAGAACCAGTATGTCCAATAATGGCCATATAGCTTCCAGATACAATATCTATATTTATATCGTGGATTGCCAATCTTTCAAATGGCGTATCTACTTGATAGCGGTATTCTACATCTCTGAGTTCAAGTCGCATAGTTCTTTCACCAACTGTTCATATGATAAATACCTATCTGAAATAGGCACTTTAAAATCATCAAGTGCTTTGGAAAGCTTTATAGAGAAAGGAATATCTAGGCCAATATCCGTTAGCTCTTGATCTAAACGGAAAATCTCTGTAGGCTTTCCTTCACGATAAACTTGTCCCCCATTCATGACGATAATCCGATCTGCTTTAGCAGCTTCCTCAAGGTCATGCGTGATGGAAACAACAGTTAACGTTCGATTCTCTTTTAAAACTCTAACTGTTTCTAATACTTCTTCTCTACCGCGTGGATCTAACATAGAAGTTGCTTCATCGAGAATAATAATACTCGGCTGTAACGCTAATACAGACGCTATCGCTACTCTTTGTTTTTGTCCACCAGAAAGATGGTGCGGCTCTTGATCAAGAAATGCATCCATTTTGACGCTTTCTAAAGCCCACTTTACACGTTCTACCATAACATTCCTTGGTATACCGTTATTTTCTAAACCAAAAGCCACATCATCTTGGACTGTAGAACCTACAAATTGGTTATCTGGATTTTGAAAAACCATTCCAATTTCTTTTCGTACATCCCAAACCGTTTCTTCTGATAAGATTTGATCTTTCACAACAATCTGACCTGATGTAGGAAACTGAAGCCCGTTTAATAGCTTGGCTAATGTAGATTTACCCGAACCATTGTGACCAACAATAGCAAGCCATTCTCCCTCTTTTACCGAAAGAGTAACATCATTTAGCGCGCGTTGTTCCCCACCATCATATGTAAATGAGACATTTTCAACCCTTACTAATTCCTTACTCATCCTTACCCTCCTAATCTCAGCTTATCTAATCTCTACTTTACTAACTCATCTATTTATATCCTTTATTACATGTAATATAAAATCATTCTTTCTAAAAGTTTATAATGCTTTTTCGAAGACGTCTACTACCATAATAGCGTAAATCACTTCAAACGAATATAAAGCTATTCTTAGTAATAAAAATTTTAAACCTATTAAAAAACGCTGCATCCCTCCTAAAGGAAACAAAGCTTCCTTAGTCGAATAGCAGCGAATAATCATTACTTTATATGAACCCCATCATTCGGAGTCAGGAGGGATGCGCAGAGCTAGACGTGAAGCATAATTATGCAGCCATCGTAACGCTCTATTTGCGTATTTCAGAACCATATTAACTTATATGGCAAAAAAGACTAAGAACTAGTAAGTTCTTAGCCCTTTTGATTGGAAAAATATTATACTAACTCGATAACAACAACAGGTGCTCCGTCTCCGCGACGTGGACCCATTTTCATGATACGAGTGTAACCGCCTTGGCGCTCTTCATAACGAGGTGCGATATCGCTGAATAGTTTTTGAAGTGCACTTTGACCTGATTCTTCGTTAGCTACTTCATTACGAATGAATGCTGCAGCTTGACGACGAGCATGTAAATCTCCACGTTTACCAAGAGTGATCATTTTTTCTACAACAGAGCGTAACTCTTTAGCTTTTGCTTCAGTAGTTTCGATGCGTTCGAAAACGATTAGGTCAGTTGCTAAATCACGAAGTAATGCTTTACGTTGAGAACTAGTGCGTCCTAACTTTCTGTAACCCATTAAGATTCCCTCCTTTGTTGATATTATTATCTATTTTGCCAGTTCTTATCGAATCTAGTCACGAATCTGAAACTAGTAATCAGTCATCTTTTCTAAGACCTAAACCTAGCTCATCTAGCTTCGCCTTCACTTCTTCAAGTGATTTACGTCCTAGATTACGTACTTTCATCATATCTTCTTCTGTTTTATGAGCAAGCTCTTGAACAGTGTTGATTCCAGCACGCTTCAAACAGTTGTAAGAACGAACAGAAAGATCCAATTCTTCGATCGTCATCTCAAGAACTTTTTCTTTTTGATCTTCTTCTTTTTCAACCATAATTTCAGCGTTTTGTGCTTCATCAGTTAAACCAACGAAGATATTTAAGTGCTCTGTTAAAATCTTTGATCCGAGTGCGATAGCTTCTTTTGGACCAGTGCTTCCATCAGTCCAAACGTCAAGCGTTAGCTTATCATAGTTAGTCATTTGCCCTACACGTGTGTTTTCTACTTGGTAGGATACACGTGCAACAGGAGTGTAAATAGAGTCGATTGGAATCACACCAATTGGTTGATCGTCTCTTTTATTCTGATCAGCTGGAGTATAGCCACGTCCACGACGTGCCATTAATCGCATACGCAAGTGACCGCCTTTGCCTACAGTCGCAATGTGTAAATCAGGATTTAAGATTTCCACATCACTATCATGCGTAATATCAGCTGCAGTAATAACCCCTTCACTCTGAACATCAATTTCAAGCGTCTTCTCTTCATCAGAGTAGATCTTAAGCGCTAATTTCTTAACGTTAAGAATAATAGAAGTAACATCTTCCACTACGCCTTCGATTGTTGAGAACTCATGCATTACCCCATCTATTTGAATAGACGTGACAGCAGCACCTGGTAGTGAAGATAAAAGAATACGACGTAAGGAATTACCCAAAGTTGTACCATATCCACGTTCAAGTGGCTCGACGACGAATTTTCCGTACTTGGTGTCATCGCTGATTTGAACCGTTTCGATTTTTGGTTTTTCTATTTCAATCATTAATAAACCCTCCTTCAAAACGTCAAAACCTCGGCTAGTAAATAATTAATCGTACTCTAACCGAAATTCCCCATGTAATTGCCCGACGATGCGTAACAACTAAATTAATCAATCTGTAATATTACAATGATTGTATCATATCCCATTATAGACAAAGATACAAATTCTATACAGAAAAATTAAACACGGCGACGTTTTGGTGGACGACATCCGTTATGTGGAACTGGAGTTACGTCTTTAATAGCTGTAACTTCAAGACCAGCAGATTGAAGTGCACGGATTGCAGCTTCACGACCTGAACCAGGTCCTTTTACAGTAACTTCAAGAGTTTTTAAACCGTGTTCCATACCAGCTTTAGCTGCAGTTTCAGCTGCCATTTGAGCTGCGAATGGAGTAGATTTACGTGATCCTCTGAAGCCTAGTGCACCAGCACTTGACCAAGAAAGAGCATTTCCGTGTGTATCAGTGATTGTAACGATCGTGTTGTTGAATGTTGAACGGATATGTGCAATACCAGATTCAATATTCTTTTTCACACGGCGTTTACGAGTATTTGTCTTACGTGCCATGAATAAGTACCTCCTTTACTTAATTATTTCTTTTTATTTGCTACTGTACGACGAGGTCCTTTACGTGTACGAGCGTTGTTCTTAGTATTTTGACCACGAACAGGTAATCCACGACGGTGACGAAGACCGCGGTAGCAGCCGATTTCCATTAAACGTTTGATGTTTAATGAGATTTCACGACGAAGGTCACCTTCTACTTTTAATTTATCAATTGCTTCACGGATTTTGTTTAACTCATCTTCAGTTAAATCACGTGCACGAGTATCTTCAGAGATACCAGTTTCAGCAAGAATTTGTTGAGCAGTTACTTTACCAATCCCGTAAATATATGTTAATGAAATAACAATACGTTTGTCACGTGGAATATCAACACCAGCAATACGTGCCATGAGCGTTGCACCTCCTTCTTAATTAGCCTTGTTTTTGTTTATGTTTAGGGTTTTCACAAATAACCATTACTTTACCTTTTCTGCGAATAACTTTACATTTTTCACAAATAGGTTTAACTGATGGTCTCACTTTCATTGATACCTAACCTCCTTAGATAGATCGGAGTGTAACTTAGATTATTTGAATCTGTAAGTGATTCTTCCGCGAGTTAAGTCATACGGTGAAAGCTCAACAGTTACTTTATCACCAGGTAGAATACGAATAAAGTGCATGCGAATTTTACCTGATACATGAGCTAATATAGTATGACCATTTTCTAATTCTACCTTGAACATTGCGTTTGGCAAAGTCTCAGTGACTGTACCTTCAATTTCAATTACATCATCTTTAGCCATTGATGTTATCTCCCTTCTTTAAGACTTCTACGTCTTATTGATTATATCCAATCTACACTGATTTCTAGATACAATGAGGTTTAAATCTTAGTTAATATTTCATAACCAGATTCAGTGATCGCCACCGTATGTTCAAAATGAGCGCACATTTTTCCATCTTGAGTAACGACAGTCCAATTATCCTCTAAAGTCTTCACATATCTTGTTCCTGCATTTACCATAGGTTCTACAGCCAACACCATACCAGGCTTTAAACGAGGACCTTTGTTGGGTGGACCATAATGAGGGATTTGTGGTTCCTCATGTAAGTCTTGACCAACACCGTGACCAACATACTCTCTAACAATGGAGAAGTTGTTCGCCTCAGCATATGTTTGAATAGCATGGGAGATGTTTGAAAGTCGCGCACCTGGCTTTGCTTCTTCCAAACCTCTATATAAGGACTCTTCTGTTACATCCAAGAGTCTTTGTGTTTCTTCACTAATACTACCTACAGCATATGTCCAAGCTGAGTCACCATGATAACCGTTATATTTCGCACCGATATCGATGCTTATTATATCACCATCTTGAAGAACTCGCTTCCCAGGTATACCATGAACCAGTTCATTGTTTACCGAGACACATATACTGCCGCGAAACCCGTATAATCCTTTGAAAGAAGGGATCGCATCATGTTTACGAATAAAGCTTTCTGCTATTGTATCCAGCTCTAGCGTTGTCACACCAGGTTTGATATGTTTCTTAAGCTCTTGATGAGTTAAAGCAACTATCTTCCCTGCATGACGCATGATTTCAATTTCGCGAGGGGTTTTACAAATTATCATCCGTTAAGGCCCCCAAGAAGTTCATTAATGTTTTCATAAACGATATTTATATCTTGTTGTCCATTAATGTTACGAAGCGTTCCTTTATCTTCATAGAAAGATAAAAGTGGCTTTGTTTGCTTAAGATTAACTTCTAAACGATTTTGAACCGTTTCAGCGTTATCATCAGCACGTTGATACAACTCGCCACTGCAACGATCACATACTCCTTCTTTAGCTGGAGGATTGAACACTAGATGATAAGTAGCGCCACAATTTTTACAAATTCGTCTTCCTGTTAGTCTTTCCATTAGAATGTCTGTATCAACGTCTACATTAATAACGTAGTCGATTGGACGATTTAATTCAGAAAGGATGTTTTCTAATGCTTCAGCTTGTTCAACTGTACGTGGAAAACCATCTAACAAGAAACCTAATTTGCAATCATCTTTGCTTAATCTTTCTCGAACAATACCAATAGTTACTTCATCAGGAACTAATTCGCCTTTATCAATGAAAGATTTCGCAAGTAAACCTAGTTCTGTACCTTCTTTGATAGCAGTACGGAACATATCTCCAGTAGAGATATGAGGGATGTTATAGTTTTCTACAATTTTTTCAGCTTGAGTGCCTTTGCCTGCACCCGGTAGCCCCATAAGAACGAGATTCAATATTTTTCCCCCTCAAACTCCATAATTGGTTTGGGGAACTATAAAATATGTTCCCAAACCGATTATTTTATAAAACCTTTGTAATGTCGTTTTACAAGTTGTGCTTCTAATCCTTTCATCGTCTCAAGAGCTACACCTACTACGATCAGTAAGCTAGTTCCGCCGATTTGAACAGATTGCGGTAACCCGGCAACATTAATAAAGAAGACTGGTAGAATCGCAATTACTGCAAGGAATATAGATCCAACTAATGTAAGACGTGACAGTACTCGGCTTAAGTATTCTTGAGTGCTTTTACCAGGTCTAATACCTGGTACATAGCCACCTTGCTTCTTCAAGTTCTCTGCTACTTGTTCAGGATTAACCTGTACAAACGCATAGAAGTAAGAGAATGCAATAATTAAGGCAATGTACATTACCATACCAACAGGATGGGAGTAATCAAAGTACTTAATTACGGCTTTTGTAAAGCTGTTAGGCTCAAAGAATCCTGCGATAAGTGGCGGTGTCATAATAAATGACACTGCGAAGATTACAGGAATTACACCTGCTGCATTAACTTTTAAAGGTAAATGCGTTGATTGCCCTCCAACAGGAGCACGACCGGTAGTACGCTTAGCATACTGAATCGGTATTTTACGTAAAGCTTGTTGGATGTAAATTACACCTACGATAATTGCAATAACAGCAAGGGCGATTAGGACAATCGTTACGATTCGAATGAAAAGTGCATCTCCAGCTTCTTGAATTTGTTGAGCATAGATTTGGTTGACCATGTTTGGTAAACCAGCAACTATACCAGCAAAGATAATGATGGAAATACCATTGCCTACACCTTTCGCAGTGATTTGTTCACCAAGCCACATTAGAAAAGCAGTACCAGCTGTTAATACGACAGCAATTAATAGATAAGTTGTAATTCCAGGATTAGTAATCAGCTGCCCATTAGCCATGCTATTAAAGCCATATGCCATACCGAGAGCTTGAATAAAACCAAGTCCTATTGTTCCATAGCGGGTAAACTGAGCTAATTTACGTCTACCTACTTCACCTTGTTTCGACCACTCCGTAAATTTAGGCACTACGTCCATTTGCAATAAAGAAATGATAATAGATGCTGTAATGTACGGCATGATACCCATAGCCAAAATCGAGAAGTTCTGTAGTGCTCCTCCACCAAATGTATTTAGAACACCAAATACACCTAGTTGATCCTGAAGCTTTAGAAGCTCTGAATTTACATGTGGTACAGGTATGAATGTTCCGATACGGAAAACAATCAACATTAACAAGGTAAAGAAGATCTTATTCCGTATTTCACCCACGCGCATAAAATTGGAGATTGTGCGAAACATTAAATCACCTCAGTTTGACCGCCAGCAGCTTCGATAGCTTCTTTTGCAGCAGAGGAGAATTTGTGAGCTTTAACAGTAAGCTTTTTCTCGATCTTTCCATTAGCAAGAATTTTGATTCCTGCTTTTTCTTTCTTCACAACACCAGTTTCGATTAGAAGAGCTGGAGTTACTTCCGTTCCGTTTTCAAATACGTTAAGAACGTCTAAGTTAACAACAGCGTATTCTTTACGGTTGATGTTAGTGAATCCACGTTTTGGTAAACGTCTGAATAATGGTGTTTGACCACCTTCAAATCCTAAACGTACTCCGCCGCCTGAGCGAGCGTTTTGACCTTTATGACCTTTACCAGCTGTTTTACCATTTCCAGATCCGATTCCGCGTCCTTTACGTTTACGATCTTGACGAGAACCTTCTGCAGGTTTTAATTCATGAAGTTTCATTTGGGCACCTCCTTGTTAAGAGAAAATGATATTATTGTTCTTTGACAGTAACAAGATGAGAAACCTTATTAATCATACCGCGAATAGCAGCATTATCATCAAGAACAACTGTTTGATGCATTTTACGTAAACCTAGCGTATTTACAGTCACGCGTTGGTCTTGTGGACGACCAATTAAGCTACGAGTGAGGGTAATTTCTAATTTATTAGCCATTATATTTCCCTCCTTATCCTAACAGTTCTTCTACTGATTTGCCACGTAGTTTCGCAACATCCTCAGCACGTTTTAATTGCTTTAATCCGTCCATAGTTGCACGGACCATATTAATAGGCGTGTTAGAGCCTAGAGATTTAGAAAGAATATCACCAACACCAGCTAATTCAAGTACCGCACGTACTGGGCCACCAGCGATAACTCCTGTACCTTCAGCAGCAGGTTTTAAAAGAATATGTCCTGCTCCGAAATGTCCAAGAACTTCGTGAGGGATACTTGTATTAACCATAGGTACTGAGATTAAGTTCTTTTTAGCATCTTCAATTGCTTTACGGATCGCATCTGGTACTTCTTGTGCTTTACCAGTACCGAATCCAACATTACCGTTTTTATCACCTACAACAACTAGTGCTGTAAAGCGGAAACGACGTCCACCTTTAACAACTTTAGCTACACGGTTAACGGTAACTACGCGTTCTTCAAGTTCTAATTTATTAGGATCAATACGACGCATGTTCATTTGTCCCTCCTTTTTACATTAAAATTGTAATCCGTTTTCACGAGCAGCATCTGCTAATGCTTTTACACGTCCGTGGAAAAGGTATCCTCCGCGGTCAAATACCACTGATGAATATCCTTTTTCTACTGCGCGTTTAGCAATGTTTTCGCCAACTGTTTGAGCTGCTTCGATGTTACTAGTGCTAGCAAGTTCAAGACCTTTATCTTGAGTTGATGCACTTGCAAGTGTTACGCCGTTCACATCATCAATTAGTTGAGCGTAAATGTGCTTGTTTGAACGGAACACATTTAAACGAGGACGAGCTTCCGTTCCAGAAAGTTTCGCACGAACACGTGCATGTCTTTTCTGACGAACAGCATTTTTGTCAAGCTTCGAAATCATTTATGACACTCCTTTCATATACTTATGCGATCTTACTTACCAGTTTTACCTTCTTTACGACGTACATATTCGCCTTCGTAACGAATACCTTTACCTTTGTAAGGTTCTGGCGGACGAACGTCACGGATATTAGCTGCTAATGCACCAACACGTTCTTTGTTCGTACCTTTTACGATAACTTTTGTATTTGAAGGAACTTCGATTTCAATTCCTGCTTCTGCTTCAATCTCAACTGGGTGTGAGTATCCAACGTTAAGAACTAGTTTAGTACCTTGCTTTTGTGCACGGTAACCAACACCGATAAGTTCTAAAGACTTTTCGAAGCCTTTTGATACACCTTCAACCATGTTAGCAAGAACAGCACGAGTTGTACCATGAATAGTACGGTGTTCTTTTGAATCAGAAGGACGAGTTAATGTAATCACGTTCTCTTCTTGTGTAATAGTGATATCTGGATTGAAAGAGCGAGTTAATTCGCCTTTTGGTCCCTTTACAGTAACTGCGTTATCTGCTGCAACAGTAACTGTAACTCCAGCTGGAACCTCGATTGGTTTTTTACCTATACGAGACATTTAGTGCACCTCCATTCGTGAAAAAAATATTACCAAACGTATGCTAGTACTTCTCCACCAATTTTCTTAGCGCGTGCTTCTTTATCAGTTACAACGCCTTGAGAAGTAGAAACGATTGCGATTCCTAGTCCGTTAAGTACGCGAGGTACTTCACCAGCTTTGGCATACACACGTAGACCAGGTTTGCTGATACGTTTAAGACCAGTAATTACACGTTCATTATTTGAACCGTATTTTAAGAAGATACGGATGATTCCTTGTTTGTTGTCTTCGATTAGTTCAACGTCGCGGATGAAGCCCTCACGTTTTAAGATTTCTGCAACATCAGCTTTAATCTTAGAAGCAGGAAGCTCAAGTTTTTCGTGACGCACCATGTTAGCGTTACGAATGCGAGTAAGCATATCTGCGATTGGATCTGTCATGACCATTTATATTTACCTCCTTCCCAAAATCGGGTTTTACCAGCTAGCTTTCTTCACGCCAGGAATTTGTCCTTTATATGCAAGTTCACGGAAACAAATACGGCAAAGCTTAAATTTACGGTACACAGAGTGTGGACGACCACAGCGCTCACAGCGAGTGTACTCTTGTACTTTAAACTTAGGTGTGCGCTTTTGTTTCACGACCATAGATTTTTTAGCCACGTTTACGCCTCCCTTATTTTTAAATTACTTTTGGAACGGCATTCCTAATGAAGTAAGCAATTCACGAGCTTCTTCGTCAGTATTTGCCGTAGTAACGATTACGATATCCATTCCACGAACTTTGCTTACTTTATCGTAGTCAATTTCAGGGAAGATTAATTGTTCTTTAACACCAAGAGTGTAGTTTCCACGACCATCAAAAGATTTCTTAGAAACCCCACGGAAGTCACGCACACGTGGTAAAGAAACAGATACTAATTTGTCTAGGAATTCGTACATGCGCTCGCCGCGAAGAGTAACTTTCGCACCGATAGGCATACCTTCACGTAGACGGAAGCCAGCGATTGATTTTTTCGCTTTAGTTACAACAGGTTTTTGACCTGTAATTTGGCTTAATTCTTCCACTGCATTGTCAAGAGCTTTAGCATTTGCTACAGCATCACCTACACCCATGTTGATAACGATCTTATCAACTTTAGGAGTTTGCATTACAGATTTATAGTTAAACTTGCTCACTAGAGCAGGAACGATTTCATTTGAATACTTTTCCTTTAGGCGGTTCATTATTGTACCTCCCTTCATTTATTACTTATTTATCTAAGGATTCACCCGATTTTACAGCAATGCGTACTTTTTTACCATCAACTGTTTTGTAACCAACACGAGTTGGAGCAGCAGTTTTTGGATCAAGTGGCATTACGTTTGAAACGTGAATTGCAGCTTCTTGGCTGATGATTCCTCCTTGAGGATTCAGTTGAGAAGGTTTAGCGTGTTTTTTCACGATGTTTACACCTTCAACCAATACACGGTTTTTCTTTGGGTATGCTTCAAGGATAACGCCTTGTTTGCCTTTATCCTTACCAGAGATGACTACTACTTTGTCACCTTTTTTTACATGCATAGCTTCGCACCTCCTTGAAAGGCTTTTACGAGAATTTACATTACAATACTTCTGGAGCTAGTGAAACAATCTTCATGAAGTTACTATCACGAAGTTCACGTGCAACCGGTCCGAAGATACGAGTTCCACGAGGACCTTTGTCGTCTTTGATAATTACACAAGCATTTTCGTCAAACTTGATGTAAGAACCATCTTTACGACGCATACCTGACTTAGTACGAACGACAACAGCCTTAACTACATCACCTTTTTTAACAACGCCACCTGGTGTTGCTTGTTTTACTGTACAAACAATAACATCACCGATGTTAGCCGTTTTACGACCAGAACCACCAAGAACTTTAATTGTTAAAACTTCACGTGCGCCAGAGTTGTCAGCTACTTTTAAACGGGATTCTTGTTGAATCATGTTCAAGACCTCCTTCCGGAATTTACTTTATCCGAACAGAATTTAATTAGATAATAACAGCTTTCTCTACTACTTCTACAAGACGGAAGCGTTTTGTAGCAGATAGCGGACGAGTTTCCATGATTTTTACCACGTCACCGATTTTTGCAACGTTTTGCTCATCATGTGCTTTGAATTTTTTAGAGTATTTAACACGCTTACCGTATAATTTGTGTGTTTTATACGTTTCTACTTGAACAGTGATAGTTTTATCCATTTTGTCAGATACTACGCGACCTGTGTAGACTTTGCGTTGGTTACGTTCACTCATGTTTGCAAACCTCCTCTCGATTATTAATTGTTGGCACTGATCTCTCTTTGACGAACAACAGTTTTCATACGAGCGATCGATTTGCGTACTTCACGAATACGTGCAGTATTTTCAAGTTGTCCAGTAGCTAACTGGAAACGAAGATTAAATAATTCTTCTTTAAGCGATTTTACTTTTTGTTCAATTTCAGCAGTGGTTAAGTCTTTAATTTCATTAACTTTCATTTGATTCACCACCATTTTCTTCTCGTTTCACGAACTTACATTTTATAGGAAGTTTGTGCATAGCAAGACGTAAAGCTTCACGTGCGATTTCTTCAGATACACCTGAGATTTCGAACATTACTTTACCAGGTTTAACAGCAGCAACCCATCCTTCAGGAGCCCCTTTACCAGAACCCATTCGGACTTCTAGAGGTTTAGCAGTGTAAGGTTTGCTTGGGAAAATTTTAATCCAAACTTTACCGCCACGTTTCATATAACGTGTCATGGCAATACGAGCAGACTCAATTTGACGGTTTGTGATCCAAGATGCTTCAAGAGCTTGAAGACCGAACTCACCGAAATGAACTTCAGTACCACCTTTTGCACGACCTCTCATCTTACCGCGGTGTTCACGACGATACTTAACGCGTTTAGGCATTAACATGATTATTTTCCTCCTTCCTCGGATTTCTTCTTAGTAGGAAGGACTTCTCCGCGATAGATCCATACTTTAACACCAAGCTTACCATAAGTAGTATCAGCTTCAGCGTGAGCATAATCTATATCAGCGCGAAGTGTATGAAGTGGAACAGTTCCTTCGCTGTATTGTTCTGAACGAGCGATATCAGCGCCACCAAGACGACCAGATACCATTGTTTTAATACCTTTAGCACCCGCACGCATTGAGCGTTGGATAGCTTGTTTTTGAGCACGACGGAAAGATACACGGTTTTCTAATTGGCGAGCAATGTTCTCAGCAACCAGTTTCGCGTCTAAATCCGCACGCTTGATTTCGATAATGTTGATGTGTACGCGTTTGCCAGTTAATTGGTTTAACGCTTTACGAAGTGCTTCAACTTCTGTACCACCTTTACCGATAACCATTCCTGGTTTTGCAGTGTGAACAGAGATGTTGATGCGATTAGCAGCACGTTCAATTTCAACCTTTGATACAGAAGCATCATTTAAGCGTTTCGCGATGTATTCACGAACTTTAAGATCTTCATGTAAAAGATTTGCATAGTCCTTGTCTGCGTACCATTTTGATTCCCAATCACGGATAACACCGATACGCAAACCTATTGGATTTACCTTTTGACCCACGGATTAACCCTCCTTCTTTTCTGATAACACGATAGTAATATGTGAAGTACGTTTGTTAATAGCACTTGCACGACCCATTGCACGAGGACGGAAACGTTTTAATGTTGGTCCTTCGTTTACATAAGCTTCATTTACTACTAAATTGTTAACATCCATTTCGTAGTTATGCTCAGCATTTGCCATAGCAGATTTTAATAACTTTTCTACTACTGGTGATGCAGATTTTGGAGTATGACGAAGAATTGCGATTGCTTCGCCAACTTGCTTTCCTCGAATTAGATCGATTACTAGACGAACCTTACGAGGAGCGATACGAACTGTATTAGCAACAGCTTTAGCTTGCATGAGATGCCCTCCTCTCGTTAACGTCTTGTTTTCTTATCGTCACTTGCGTGACCTTTGTAAGCGCGCGTTGGTGCGAACTCACCTAGTTTGTGACCTACCATATCTTCTGTTACATATACAGGAACGTGTTTACGTCCATCATATACAGCGATAGTGTGACCGATGAATTGTGGGAAGATTGTTGAACGACGAGACCAAGTTTTGACAACTTGTTTCTTGTCAGTTTCGTTTAACTTCTCAACTTTAATCATTAAATGATCATCAACAAAAGGTCCTTTTTTTAGGCTGCGACCCATGAGTGTACCTCCTCTCGTGATTGTCCTACGGTCCGTTTTGTGAACCGTAGCTCAACCCCGTTATTTTTTGCGACGACGTACGATAAACTTGTCGGATTTATTTTTCTTCTTACGTGTTTTAGCACCAAGAGTTGGTTTACCCCATGGAGACATTGGTGATTTACGTCCGATTGGTGAACGTCCTTCACCACCACCGTGTGGGTGATCAACTGGGTTCATTACAGATCCACGTACAGTTGGGCGTTTACCTAACCAACGGTTACGACCTGCTTTACCGATGTTAATAAGTTCATGTTGTTCGTTACCAACTTGACCGATTGTAGCACGGCAAGTAGCAAGAATCATACGAACTTCACCAGAGTTAAGACGTACTAATACGTAGCGTCCTTCTTTACCAAGTAATTGTGCAGATGTACCAGCAGAGCGAACTAACTGACCACCTTTACCAGGTTTTAATTCGATGTTGTGGATAACTGTACCCACTGGAATGTTTTGTAGTGGTAATGCGTTACCTACTTTGATGTCAGCGTCAACGCCAGACATAATCTCCATACCAACTTCTAAGTTTTTTGGAGCTAAGATGTAACGTTTTTCACCGTCTACGTAGTTAATTAATGCGATATTAGCCGAACGGTTCGGATCATATTCGATAGTAGCAACGCGTCCAGGTATACCATCTTTATTGCGTTTGAAGTCAATAATACGGTATTGACGCTTATGGCCGCCACCTTGATGACGAACAGTTAACTTACCTTGGTTATTACGGCCGCCTTTTCTGTGTAAGGGAGCAAGTAATGATTTTTCTGGAGTGCTTGTAGTGATTTCAGCAAAATCAGAAGTAGTCATATTGCGTCGACCATTAGAGGTAGGTTTATACTTTTTAATTGCCATCTGTAGTTCCCTCCTTCTCTAAAAGATTAAGCTTCAAAGATTTCGATATCTTTGCTGTCTTGAGTTAAAGTAACAACCGCTTTGCGGCGCTTGTTTGTGTAGCCTGCATGTTTACCCATGCGTTTATATTTACCTTTGTAGTTCATAACGTTAACTTTCTCAACTTTAACGCCAAAAATCTCTTGTACAGCGTCTTTAACCTGAGTTTTGTTAGCTTTTACGTCAACTTCAAAAGTGTATTTTTTGTCAGCCATGATTTCAGAAGAACGTTCAGTAATCACGGGGCGCTTAATGATATCGCGTGCGTCCATTATGCAAGCACCTCCTCTACTTTTTCAACAGCTGCTTTAGTGATGATCAGCTTGTTGTGTCCAACTAAATCAAGAACATTAATGCCAGCTGCTTCAATAACAGTAACACCAGGGATGTTACGTGCTGATAATGCAATTGTTTCATCAACGTTAGCAGTAACGATAAGTGCTTTCGTATCAACTGATAGGTTATTTAAGAATGCTACGAATTCTTTTGTTTTTGGAGCTTCGAAAGATAAGCTTTCAAGAACTAAGATGTTTGATTCTTGTACTTTAGTAGCTAAAGCAGATTTAAGAGCTAAACGACGCACTTTCTTAGGAAGTTTGTAGCTGTATGATCTTGGTGTTGGACCAAATACAGTACCACCGCCACGCCATTGTGGTGAACGGATAGATCCTTGACGTGCACGACCAGTTCCTTTTTGGCGCCATGGTTTGCGTCCGCCGCCTGCTACTTCAGAACGAGTCTTTACTTTGTGTGTACCTTGGCGTAAAGAAGCTCTTTGCATGATAATTGCATCGAATAATACGCTTTGGTTTGGTTCGATACCAAAAATTGATTCATTAAGTTCGATTTCTCCAACATTAGAACCTTTTTGGTCAAATAATGTAACTTTAGGCATTTTCTAATGCTCCTCCTTTCTTATTGTGATTATTTTGCTTTAATAGCACTTTTAACTACGATTAAAGATTTTTTCGCACCAGGTACGTTACCTTTAACTAATAGTATGTTGCGCTCAGCATCAACTTTGACAATTACTAAGTTTTGAACAGTAATTTGTTCTCCACCCATACGTCCAGGTAATAATTTACCTTTAAATACACGGTTAGGAGCAACTGGACCCATTGAACCAGGGCGACGGTGGTAACGAGAACCGTGAGACATTGGTCCGCGAGATTGTCCGTGGCGCTTGATAGAACCTTGGAATCCTTTACCTTTTGATACTCCTGTTACATCTACTACATCGCCTTCAGCGAAAATAGTTGCTTTGACTTCTTGACCAACCTCAAACTCGCCAAGGTTTAAACCGCGGAATTCACGGATGAAGCGCTTAGGAGCAGTGTTAGCTTTGCTTACGTGTCCTTTTTCAGGTTTGTTAGCAAGCTTTTCACGCTTGTCAGAGAAACCGATTTGAACTGCTTCGTAACCATCGTTCTCAATAGTTTTCTTTTGAAGAACAACGTTTGAAGCTGTTTCAATTACAGTTACTGGGATAAGTTCACCGTTTTCAGCAAATACTTGCGTCATACCGATTTTTTTTCCTAAGATTCCTTTAGTCATAAGTCAACACCTCCAAATTTTTATTATTTATGAATTACAATTTAATTTCAATATCAACACCAGATGGTAAGTCTAAACGCATTAATGAATCAACAGTTTGTGGAGTTGGGTTCACGATGTCGATTAAACGTTTATGTGTACGCATCTCGAATTGTTCACGAGAATCTTTGTATTTATGAACCGCACGAAGGATTGTGTATACAGATCTTTCAGTCGGTAATGGAATTGGACCAGATACAGCCGCACCAGAACGTTTTGCAGTTTCTACAATTTTCTCTGCAGATTGATCAAGAATTCTGTGATCATATGCTTTTAAACGAATACGAATTTTTTGTTTTGCCATTACTTTCCCTCCTTTTCGTCTATTTTAGAAAATAGACATTACTCCGTGAAAATTTCCCACACACTTGCCATGGCAAAGCGGCCGGGTGTGTCAGCAACCTCTCACATCATCGCAGTCAAAGACCAACATTGTCTATTATACAGAAGTCCCAAGAAAAAAGCAATACTTTATTTCATGGTTAATTCCGTTTCACACTTCGTCTATTATACATAGGTATGAAGCAGATTTCAAGTTTAAGTTTTATAACCTTTTCACTTAGGTGTGCAATATTTAATAATATAGAAGAAACACGCCTGAAAGTATAGTAGAAACCTTTAACAATTCAACAAAATTCAGGTAGTTGATAATAGATTTCTAATGAATATCGATATGATATAGATTAAGAGCAAATTAAAAAGCAGATGGAAAACCCATCTGCTTTTTTTAAAAGCTTTCGCTATTTATTACTTAGTGATTGAAGCTACTACTCCAGCACCTACAGTACGTCCACCCTCACGGATAGAGAACTTTGTACCTTCTTCGATAGCAACAGGAGCGATTAGTTCAACAGTCATTTCGATGTTGTCGCCAGGCATTACCATTTCAACGCCTTCTGGTAATTGGATAATTCCAGTTACGTCAGTAGTACGGAAATAGAATTGCGGACGGTAGTTTGAGAAGAATGGAGTGTGACGTCCACCCTCTTCTTTAGACAAAACATAAACTTCTGATTTGAACTTTTGGTGTGGGTTGATTGTACCTGGTTTAGCAAGTACTTGTCCACGTTGGATATCTTCACGAGCAACCCCACGAAGTAGAGCACCGATGTTGTCACCAGCTTCTGCATAGTCAAGAAGTTTACGGAACATTTCAACACCTGTAACAGTAGTTGATTTTGGCTCTTCTGTTAAACCTACGATTTCGATTACATCGCCGACTTTAACTTCTCCACGCTCAACACGTCCTGTAGCAACCGTTCCACGACCAGTGATTGAGAATACATCCTCAACTGGCATCATGAATGGTTTTTCTTTGTCACGCTCTGGAGTTGGGATATACTCATCAACTGCAGCCATTAACTCGTTGATTTTTTCTTCCCAAGCAGCATCTCCTTCAAGAGCTTTAAGAGCAGAACCTTTGATTACTGGGATATCATCGCCAGGGAAATCATATTCAGATAGTAGATCACGGATTTCCATTTCTACTAATTCAAGTAATTCTTCGTCGTCTACCATATCACATTTGTTCATGAATACTACTAAGTAAGGTACACCTACTTGACGAGAAAGAAGGATGTGCTCACGAGTTTGTGGCATTGGGCCATCAGCAGCAGATACTACTAAGATACCGCCATCCATTTGTGCAGCACCAGTGATCATGTTTTTAACATAGTCAGCGTGACCTGGGCAGTCAACGTGCGCATAGTGACGAGTAGCAGTTTCATACTCAACGTGTGCAGTTGAGATTGTGATTCCACGTTCTCTTTCTTCTGGAGCACCGTCGATTTGGTCGTATGCACGAGCTTCAGCTCCACCAGCTTTTGCAAGTACAGTTGTAATTGCAGCTGTTAAAGTAGTTTTACCATGGTCAACGTGACCGATTGTTCCGATATTAACGTGTGGCTTTGAACGATCAAATTTAGCTTTTGCCATTTGGAAATTCCTCCTTAATATTAAGAAAAGTATTAGATTAAGTATATGTTGCAATGAAAGGATACCTCCTTTCATTGCTTACATAAGTAGTTATACTTTAATGAATGGTGAAAATCAATTATTCACCTTTATTTTTTTTGATGATTTCTTCAGAGATTGATTTAGGTACTTCTTCATAGTGGTCGAAGTGCATTGAGAATGTTCCACGTCCTTGTGTAGAAGAACGTAGAGACGTTGCATATCCGAACATTTCCGATAGTGGAACGAACGCTTTAACTACTTGTGCGTTACCGCGAGCTTCCATACCTTCAACACGTCCACGACGAGAAGTAATGTTACCCATAATATCTCCAAGATACTCTTCAGGCATTACAACTTCAACTTTCATAACTGGCTCTAGGATAACTGGTTGACATTTCTTAGCTGCATTCTTAAGAGCTAAAGAAGCGGCAACTTTAAACGCCATCTCAGATGAGTCTACATCATGGTAAGATCCGTCGAATAATTTAGCTTTAACGTCTACTAGTGGGAATCCAGCAAGTACACCGCGCTCAAGAGCGTCAACTAGTCCAGCTTGTACAGCAGGAATGTATTCACGTGGAACTACTCCACCGACGATAGCATTTTCAAATTCAAATCCTTTACCTTCTTCGTTTGGACCAAATTCAATCCAAACGTGACCGAATTGTCCACGTCCACCAGATTGGCGAGCAAATTTACCCTCAACCTGAGCAGATTGGCGGAAAGTTTCACGGTATGCTACTTGAGGAGCACCAACATTAGCTTCCACTTTGAACTCACGGCGCATGCGGTCTACAAGGATATCAAGGTGAAGCTCACCCATACCTGCAATGATTACTTCCCCAGTTTCCTGGTCAGTATGTGCACGGAATGTAGGATCTTCTTCTTGTAATTTTTGTAGTGCTGTACTCATTTTATCTAAGTCAGCCTTAGTTTTAGGCTCGATAGATAATGAGATAACTGGCTCTGGGAATTCCATTGATTCAAGAATAACAAGATTCTTTTCATCACATAGAGTGTCACCAGTAGTAGTGTCTTTAAGACCTACAGCAGCAGCGATATCTCCAGCATGTACTTCTGAAATTTCTTCACGAGAGTTAGCATGCATTTGTAGGATACGACCTACACGCTCACGCTTACCTTTAGTAGAGTTTTGTACATATGAACCTGAGCTCAATGTACCAGAATATACACGGAAGAATGTTAATTTACCAACATAAGGGTCAGTCATAACTTTAAACGCTAGAGCAGAGAATGGCTCTTCGTCACTTGATGGACGAGTAACTTCTTCATCTGTTTGTGGAACTGTACCTTTGATTGCTGGTACGTCCAGTGGAGATGGAAGGTAGTCAATTACAGCGTCAAGCATTGGTTGAACACCTTTGTTTTTAAATGCAGAACCACAGATAACTGGGAAGAATTCAACGTTTACAGTACCTTTACGGATAGCAGCTTTAAGCTCATCAATAGTGATTTCTTCTCCGCCAAGGTATTTCTCCATTAATTCTTCATCAAGTTCAGCTACCGCTTCTAATAATTTTTCACGGTATTCTTCAGCTTGGTCTTGGTATTCTGCTGGAATTTCTACTACAGTAGTATCCGTACCTAAATCATTGCCGTACATGATTGCTTTCATTTCAACTAAGTCAATGATTCCAGTAAATTGATCTTCAGCTCCAATTGGTAATTGGATTGCATGAGCATTAGCTTGAAGACGGTCATGGATTGTTCCTACAGAGTATAAGAAATCTGCACCAATTTTATCCATTTTATTTACAAATACAACACGCGGTACGCCGTAAGTTGTAGCTTGGCGCCAAACAGTTTCAGTTTGAGGCTCAACACCAGATTGAGCATCAAGTACTGCAACAGCACCATCAAGTACACGAAGTGAACGTTCAACTTCAACTGTGAAGTCTACGTGGCCTGGTGTATCGATAATGTTTACACGGTGTTCTTTCCACTGTGCAGTTGTAGCAGCTGAAGTGATTGTAATACCACGTTCTTGTTCTTGTTCCATCCAGTCCATTTGTGAAGCACCTTCGTGCGTCTCACCGATTTTGTGGATACGACCTGTATAGTAAAGAACACGTTCAGTAGTGGTAGTTTTACCAGCATCGATATGTGCCATGATACCAATATTACGAGTCTTTGCTAAGGAGAACTCTCTTGCCATTTGGTATTTCTCCTTCCATATTGAAGAATAGTTTTAGAAATAAACTGTGAATCTTACCAACGATAATGAGCGAATGCTTTGTTAGCTTCAGCCATTTTGTGTGTATCTTCACGTTTCTTAACTGATGCGCCAGTGTTGTTAGCAGCATCTAGGATTTCGTTAGCTAAACGCTCTTCCATAGTTTTTTCACCACGAAGACGAGTGTAGTTAACTAACCAACGAAGACCTAAAGTAGTACGACGGTCTGGACGCACCTCAACTGGTACTTGGTAGTTTGCACCACCTACACGACGTGCTCTAACTTCTAATACAGGCATAATGTTCTTAAGCGCTGCATCAAATACTTCCATTGGTTCTTTACCAGAACGTTCTTTAATAAGATCAAAAGAATTGTACAGAATTTGTTGTGCTGTACCTCTCTTGCCGTCAATCATTAATTTATTGATAAGACGAGTAATTAACTTTGAGTTATATAACGGATCAGGTAAAACATCTCTTTTTGCAACAGGACCTTTACGAGGCATGTTATTTCCTCCTTTCAAAGAAGAATTATTTTAAATTTTAGTGTTATTATTTCTTAGCAGCTTTTGGACGCTTAGTTCCGTATTTAGAACGGCTTTGCATACGGTTGTTTACACCAGCAGTATCAAGCGCACCACGTACGATATGATAACGTACCCCTGGTAAATCCTTTACACGACCGCCACGGATAAGAACTACACTGTGTTCTTGTAAGTTGTGGCCAATACCAGGAATGTAAGCTGTAACCTCGATTCCGTTAGTTAAACGTACACGAGCATATTTACGTAACGCTGAGTTTGGTTTCTTCGGCGTCATTGTACCAACACGAGTACATACACCACGTTTTTGTGGAGATGAAACGTTTGTTTGAGCTTTCTTGAAGCTGTTATAGCCTTTGTTAAGAGCTGGAGACTTAGATTTAGTTTCTTTAGACTCACGGCCTTTACGTACTAATTGGTTAATAGTAGGCATTGTTATTTCCTCCTTTCACTTTTTGGTTCTAGTACCACACATCCAGGTGGTTCATAATTGAGCAAAAACAAAGTTCTTGCAGATATCTACAAAAACAGTTTTACTTTTAAAAATAACACTTCAACTGCAGTACGAATTACACGTACCTTTCATTAGTAGTTTCTATTGAAATAGCACAACGTTACTATTATAACGCGAATGCTATTCAAAACACAAGAAACTTACTTCTCTTCATCTATTGATTTATAAATCTCACTGAAGCACATTTGTTATAATATCACCTATGCATATACAATGTCAACTTCCGTTTAAATAAAATTACTATTATTTTTCAGAATTCAAAATCCGTATGTTATATTCCTCATACACTGCACTTTTAAACATCCAACCTTATTTTAAATAAAAGGGGAAGGAAAATGTCTATAAACCCTTTACGCTGTGCTTTTTTTATTACTCGCGTGAGACCGTTCGTTGTATTTGATATAGATTTAATATCATTCCTAACAAAGTACCAAATATAGAAATTCTAAGAAAAATAAACAGGCACCTAAATTTCAAGTAACCTACTACGAAGGACTGCATAAAACGTAAAAGGGCGTCTTAAAAGTGATGAAAAACCACTCATAAGACACCCTCTTATCGTTTATTCTACAGGTTGTGTTTCTTGTTCTTGATCTTCAACGAATACTGGAATAGCTTTTCTGTATCGTGGCATACCTGTACCAGCTGGTACTAACTTACCAATGATAACATTTTCTTTAAGTCCAAGTAATTCATCACGTTTTCCTTTAATAGCAGCATCAGTAAGAACACGAGTTGTTTCTTGGAATGATGCAGCTGATAGGAATGAATCCGTCTCAAGAGAAGCTTTTGTAATACCAAGCAATACTGGGCGTCCAGTTGCTGGTGCTTTACCTGTTAACAACGCTGAAGTATTTGCTTCAGTGAATTGGTGAATATCAAGCAACGTTCCTGGTAAAACATCTGTTTCACCCGCATCAATTACGCGGATTTTACGAAGCATTTGTCTTACCATTACCTCGATATGCTTGTCACCAATTTCTACACCTTGCATACGATATACTTTTTGAACTTCTTTCAATAAGTATTCTTGAACTGCAAGAGTATCTTTAACTTTTAGAAGTTCTTTCGGATCAATAGAACCTTCAGTTAGCTCTTGACCACGTTTCACCTCAGAGTTAACGCCTACTTTTAAGCGTGCAGTATAAGGCACTGTATACGTACGTGTTTCTACTGCACCTTGAACTGAAATTTCTTGTTGTCTATCTTTACCTTCAGTAATTGAAACAACAATACCATCAATTTCTGAAATATGCGCTAAACCTTTTGGATTACGCGCTTCGAAAATTTCTTGGATACGAGGTAAACCTTGAGTGATATCGTCTCCAGCAACCCCACCTGTATGGAATGTACGCATCGTTAACTGTGTACCAGGCTCACCGATTGATTGAGCTGCGATAATACCAACCGCTTCACCCACTTCAACCTCTTGACCTGTTGCAAGGTTACGACCATAACATTTCTTACATACACCATGACGTGTATTACATGTGAACGCAGAACGAATCCAAGCTTCTTCAATACCCATGTTTTCAATATATATAGCAAGATCTTCAGTAATAAGTCCATTTTCAGGCACGATTACTTCACCTGTTTCTGGATGCTTAATTGTTTTTCTTGCATATCGTCCAACTAGACGTTCTTCTAAAGCTTCAATAATCTCTGTACCGTCTTTAAGAGCGGATATAAGTAGACCACGGTCTGTTCCACAGTCGTCATCGCGAACGATAACATCTTGTGCAACGTCCACAAGACGACGAGTCAGGTAACCTGAATCGGCTGTCTTAAGAGCCGTATCGGCAAGACCTTTACGAGCACCGTGTGTTGAGATGAAGTACTCAAGTACCGTTAATCCTTCACGGAAACTTGATTTAATCGGTAATTCGATGATTCGACCAGCCGGGTTGGCCATCAGACCACGCATACCAGCTAACTGTGTAAAGTTAGATGCGTTACCACGGGCACCAGAGTCACTCATGATGAAGATCGGATTCGAACGATTTAAGGATTTCATCAGTTTTCCTTGGATTACGTCTTTTGCAGCACTCCAGATAGAGATTACACGATCATAACGCTCATCTTCAGTAATTAGACCACGTCTGAATTGTTTCAAGACATTATCTACTTTCGTTTGAGCATCGTGAATGATTTGTGTTTTCTCTTCCAATACTACGATATCAGCAACACCAACAGTAATACCAGCTTTAGTTGAGTATTTAAATCCTAAATCCTTCATCTTATCAAGCATCTTAGATGTTTCTGTGATTTTAAAACGTTTAAATACTTCAGCAATGATATTACCTAGAATGCCTTTCTTGAATGGTTCATTAAGCGGTTGAGCCTTAATAGCGTCCACTACATTTTCACCTTTTTCAATAAAGAAGCGTTCAGGTGTTTTAATTTCTAAATTTTCTTTTGTTGGTTCGTTGATATATGGGAAAGTCTTTGGAAGAATTTCGTTAAATATCAATTTACCAACTGTCGTCATAAGAAGTTTGTTGTTTTGCTCTTCAGTAAATGTTTCGTTTTTCAATGAAGATGCGCGTACTGCTACACGCGTATGAAGATGTACATAGCCGTTTTGATAAGCTAGCAATGCTTCATTTGTATCATTGAAGACCATACCTTCACCTACAACATTCTCTCTTTCTAAAGTTAGGTAGTAGTTACCTAATACCATATCTTGAGAAGGAGTAACAACTGGTTTACCATCTTTAGGGTTCAAGATGTTTTGAGCAGCAAGCATTAATAGACGCGCCTCAGCTTGCGCTTCAGACGATAGTGGTACGTGAACTGCCATTTGGTCACCGTCAAAGTCAGCGTTATAAGCTGTACATACTAACGGATGAAGACGAATTGCACGACCTTCTACTAATGTTGGTTCAAATGCTTGGATACCAAGTCTGTGTAGAGTAGGGGCACGGTTTAATAGAACTGGATGTTCTTTAATAACCGATTCTAATACATCCCACACTTCTGGTTGTAATCTTTCGATTTTACGTTTAGCTGATTTAATATTATGAGCTAAACCTTTACCAACTAGTTCTTTCATAACAAACGGCTTGAATAATTCAATAGCCATTTCTTTTGGAAGACCACATTGATACATTTTTAAGTTTGGACCTACAACGATAACCGAACGACCTGAATAGTCAACACGTTTACCAAGTAAGTTTTGACGGAAACGTCCTTGTTTACCTTTAAGCATATGCGATAAAGATTTCAAAGGACGATTACCTGGTCCTGTAACCGGTCTTCCGCGTCTACCGTTATCAATCAGTGCATCAACAGCTTCTTGAAGCATACGCTTCTCATTTTGAACGATAATACTTGGTGCACCCAAGTCTAATAAACGTTTTAAACGGTTGTTACGGTTGATTACACGACGATATAAGTCATTTAAGTCAGAAGTAGCGAAACGACCACCATCAAGTTGTACCATTGGGCGAAGTTCTGGCGGAATAACCGGAAGAACATCTAAAATCATCCACGATGGTTCATTGCCTGAATTACGGAATGCTTCTAATACTTCAAGACGTTTAATTGCTCTCGTACGACGTTGTCCTTGAGCTGTTTTTAATTCTTCTTTTAATTGTTCCACTTCTTTCTCTGTATCAATATCAGATAGAAGTTTACGGATGGCTTCAGCACCCATTGCCGCTTGGAACTTGTTACCATATTTCTCACGATACGCTCGGTATTCTTTCTCAGAAAGCAATTGCTTCTTCTCTAAAGAAGTTGCTCCTGATTCTGTTACCACATAAGAAGCAAAATAGATTACTTCTTCAAGCGCACGAGGGGACATGTCTAAGACAAGTCCCATACGGCTTGGGATTCCTTTGAAATACCATATATGTGATACTGGTGCTGCTAGTTCGATATGTCCCATACGTTCACGACGAACTTTTGCTCTCGTTACTTCAACTCCACAACGATCACAAACTACGCCCTTATAGCGAACTCTCTTATATTTTCCACAGTGACACTCCCAGTCCTTAGTAGGACCGAAGATTCTTTCACAGAACAGACCATCTTTTTCTGGTTTTAAAGTACGATAGTTAATAGTCTCTGGTTTTTTCACTTCACCAAATGACCAAGAACGAATCTTGTCAGGTGATGCAAGACCTATTTTCATATACTCAAAATTATTTACATCCAGCAAGGGGCCGACCTCCCTTTTAGATTCCAGGTTTTACCCTTTTTGCGCAAGGCTCGTGCGATTTTTTTACTTTGTTGTATTTACTTCTGCTTCAACAACAGATGCTTTCGATTCTGATTCAAGTGACAATGCCTCTGATTGATTAACTTCATCTTCATCTTCTATATCGCGCATTTCTATTTCTTTATCATCGCTAGAAAGAATTTTAACATCCAATCCTAAGCTTTGAAGTTCTTTCATTAATACTTTAAATGACTCAGGAACGCCTGGTTCCGGTACATTTTCACCTTTTACAATCGCTTCGTAAGTCTTAACACGTCCAACAACATCATCAGACTTAACTGTAAGAATTTCTTGAAGTGTATATGCAGCACCATAAGCTTCAAGTGCCCATACCTCCATCTCACCGAAACGTTGTCCACCGAACTGAGCTTTACCACCAAGTGGTTGCTGCGTTACAAGTGAATATGGTCCTGTTGAACGAGCGTGAAGCTTGTCATCAACCATGTGCGCTAGCTTGATCATGTACATGACACCAACAGATACACGGTTATCGAATGGCTCACCTGTTCTTCCATCATAAAGAATTGTTTTAGCATCTCTTGCCATACCAGCTTCTTCAATTGTTGACCATACATCTTCCTCTGTTGCTCCATCAAATACTGGTGATGCAACATGAATACCTAAATAGCGCGCTGCCATACCTAAGTGTAGCTCAAGCACCTGACCGATATTCATACGAGAAGGTACACCCTGAGGGTTTAGCATGATATCGATTGGCGTACCATCTGGTAAGTAAGGCATATCTTCTTCTGGAAGAATTCTAGAGATAACACCTTTGTTACCATGTCGTCCGGCCATCTTATCCCCTTCAGAGATTTTACGTTTTTGAACGATATATGCACGAACAAGTTGATTTACTCCCGGAGGAAGCTCGTCTCCATCTTCGCGGTTAAATACTTTAACATCAAGAACAATTCCGCCACCACCATGTGGTACACGTAATGATGTATCACGTACTTCGCGTGCCTTCTCACCGAAGATTGCATGAAGTAGACGTTCTTCTGCAGTAAGTTCTGTTACACCTTTAGGCGTTACTTTACCCACTAATAAGTCCCCATCTTTAACTTCAGCACCGATGCGGATGATTCCTCTTTCATCAAGGTTTCTAAGTGCATCTTCTCCGACGTTTGGAATGTCACGAGTAATTTCTTCAGGTCCTAGCTTTGTATCACGAGATTCTGATTCATACTCTTCAATGTGAATTGATGTATAAACATCATCTTTAACAAGACGCTCACTCATGATAATCGCATCTTCATAGTTATAACCGTCCCATGTCATGAAACCAATTAACACGTTACGACCAAGAGCAAGTTCACCCTTCTCCATCGATGGACCATCTGCTAGAATTTCACCTTTAACTACACGATTTCCAACGCTTACGATTGGGCGTTGGTTGTAGCATGTACCTTGGTTCGAACGAATGTATTTCAACATACGATATTTATCAAGGTCGCCTTTAATTTCTTGTCCGTCAACTTCCTTCACACGACGAACCCAAACTTCACGAGATTCAACATGCTCTACAATACCAGGATGCTTACAAATTACTGCAGCACCAGAGTCTTTAGCAGATACATATTCCATTCCCGTTCCTACGATAGGAGATTCAGGTTGCATCAATGGAACAGCTTGACGTTGCATGTTCGCTCCCATTAGGGCACGGTTGGAGTCGTCGTTCTCTAAGAAAGGAATACAAGCAGTCGCTGCTGATACAACTTGCTTAGGAGATACATCCATGTAGTCTACACGGTCGTTAGGTACAACTGTGTTTTCTCCACGGAAACGAGCAACAACTTCATCATCTAAGAAAGTACCATCTTCAGATAATAGAACATTTGCTTGTGCTACTACATAGTTATCTTCTTCATCTGCAGTAAGGTAATCAATATGGCCTGTTACCTTACCCGTTTCCGGATTAACTTTTCTATATGGTGTTTCGATAAATCCAAAACGATTTACTTTTGCAAAACTAGATAGGGAGTTAATCAAACCAATGTTTGGTCCCTCTGGAGTTTCAATCGGACACATGCGGCCGTAGTGAGAATAGTGTACATCTCGAACTTCAAAGCCTGCACGCTCACGCGTTAAACCACCAGGTCCAAGAGCAGATAAACGGCGCTTGTGCGTTAATTCCGCAAGCGGATTTGTTTGATCCATGAATTGCGATAATTGAGAGCTTCCGAAGAACTCTTTAAGTGAGGCAATTACTGGACGTATATTGATAAGTTGTTGTGGTGTAATTGTGTTCGTATCTTGTATAGACATTCTCTCACGAACAACACGCTCCATACGAGATAAACCAATACGGAATTGATTTTGAAGCAATTCACCAACAGAACGTAAACGACGGTTACCAAGATGATCGATATCATCTGTGTCGCCTACTTGGTGTAATAGGTTAAAGAAGTAACTAATAGAAGCAATGATATCTGCAGGAGTGATGTTTTTAATCTCTTCTGTGATATTTGCATTACCAATAATGTTAATTACTTTTTCACCATCATCAGTAGAAGAATAGATTTTTATAGATTGAAGTAATACATCATCTTCAACAACGCCACCAAAAGGTTTAAACGTCTTGAATCCAATTCCATCTTCTAAGAATGGAAGAATTCGATCAAGATTACGACGATCTAAAACAGTATCTTTCTCCACAATGATTTCTCCAGTTTCTGGATCCACCAAAGTTTCAGCAATACGCTGACCGAATAATCGGTTTTTAATATGAAGCTTTTTATTTATTTTATAGCGACCAACATTCGCTAAATCATAACGTTTAGGATCAAAGAAGCGAGATACTAATAAACTTTTCGCATTCTCTACTGTTGGTGGTTCGCCTGGTCGTAAACGCTCATAAATTTCGATAAGCGCTTTTTCAGTGCTTTCTGTATTGTCTTTTTCAAGAGTATTACGTAAGTATTCGTTCTCACCGATAAGATCGATAATCTCTTGATCAGAACCGAAGCCAAGTGCACGTAACAATACCGTTACAGGCAGCTTTCTAGTACGATCAATACGAACATAAACAACATCTTTCGCATCTGTTTCATACTCTAACCATGCTCCACGGTTAGGAATAACAGTTGCTGTAAAACCATGCTTACCATTTTTGTCTACTTTTTTACTAAAGTACACACTTGGTGAACGAACTAACTGTGAAACAATTACACGTTCTGCACCATTTACAATAAATGTACCTGTTTCCGTCATTAAAGGAAAATCACCCATGAATACATCCTGGTCTTTTACTTCCCCTGTTTCTTTGTTAACAAGACGGACTTTCACACGTAGAGGCGCTGAAAAAGTTACATCGCGCTCTTTTGATTCTTCTACTGAATACTTAGGTTCTCCTAGGCTGTAATCGATGAATTCCAGCGATAGGTTCCCTGTGAAATCCTCAATTGGAGAAATATCTTTAAACATTTCTCTTAAACCTTCATCCAAGAAATTTTGGTAAGAAGATGTTTGGATTTCGATAAGATTTGGTAATTCTAGCACCTCGCTAATGCGTGCATAACTTCTGCGTTGGCGGTGTCGTCCATACTGAACAAGTTGACCTGTCAACAGATTCACCCCTCAAATCAAGCGTTATTAAGGATCTATTATCTTAAAGGAATATCGAAATATTCTCCTAAGACAAAAAGAAAATGGTTTTATTTCAAAACCACAATTCACATAAAACGAACTATTATTT
>NZ_JBALMO010000028.1:6712-22065 GCF_036963345.1 Bacillus sp. JJ722 | reverse complement strand
TTAATATTGTAATTATATCTTAAAGCAAGTGATGCGTGATCATACGCCATGCACTTGCTTTTTTTATTTGTCGATTTATGAAGAGATTTTATTTGAGTGCGAGACTTCAAATGTTTTGTAGAAGGTGAGAAGCTGTGCTGAAGTCTCAAAATTAAGTCTATTCAGAATTGTGATAAAGAGGTATTGCGGCGATATGATTCTGTGGGAATGAATGTCTATAAGGCAAATCTGTTCCATGAAAACATGCTGGTCAACGAAATTGATTGGCACAATAACGATTAGTTAAACATTAACGAGTATGAGTTATCACACGTAATAGAGTTGTTTCAGCACAAGTCTACGGTGTGAAATGATTGAAATACTCAGTGGAATGGAGGTTTATCAATGAATAAAACAAAGTATTCTAATCTGCTTACGCAGGAAAGAGCACCCATCTATGAAGCCTTAGAACAGTTCAAACAGAAACGCATCGTCCCATTCGATGTCCCAGGTCATAAACGAGGAAGAGGTAATCCAGATTTGACCGCTTTCCTGGGGGAACAATGCGTCAGCGTTGATGTAAATTCTATGAAGCCATTGGATAATTTATGTCATCCTGTAGCGGTTATTAAGGATGCTGAAGAACTTGCTGCACAAGCATTTGGTGCTGCAAATGCGTTTTTTATGGTCAACGGTACCACTTCAGCAGTACAAGGTATGGTACTAACTGCTTGTAAAAAAGGTGACAAAATTATTCTTCCACGTAATGTTCATCGCAGTGTGATTAATGCACTTGTCTTATGTGGCGCAGAGCCAGTGTATGTAAATCCTGAAATGGACAAACGACTTGGAATAGCACTAGGGATGTCAATTAGTCAGGTTGAAAAAGCGATTAAAGAAAATCCAGAGGCAAAGGCAATTTTAGTGAATAATCCTACTTATTACGGCATTTGTTCAGATTTGCGCAGTATTGTGAAGCTGGCTCACGAACATAACATGCTAGTGTTAGTTGATGAGGCACATGGTACGCATTTATCTTTCGCGAACAATCTCCCTATTTCTGCTATGGCAGCGGGGGCGGATATGTCAGCTGTAAGTATGCATAAATCAGGTGGTAGTTTGACACATAGCTCCTTTCTTTTACTAGGACCATCAGTAAATGCTGGCTATGCACGACAAATTGTTAACTTGACACAAACGACCAGCGGATCTTATTTGCTGCTTTCTAGTTTAGATATTTCAAGACGTAATCTTGCTTTAAACGGTAAGGAGATTTTCCGCGAGGTAACTGAATTAGCAGAATATGTACGAGGCGAAGTCAATAAGATTGGAGATTATTACGCTTTTTCAAGAGAGCTAATTAACGGCGACAGTATTTATGATTTTGATGAAACGAAGCTGTCGATACACACGCTTGACATCGGTCTTGCAGGGATTGAAGTTTATGATATTTTACGTGATGAATATGATATTCAGATTGAGTTTGGAGATATCGGAAATATACTCGCGTATGTATCAGTCGGAGATCGAAAACGTGATGTAGAAAGACTGGTAAGTGCATTGGCTGAAATTCGTCGCTTATATGGTAGTAACAAATCCGGTTTAATAACACAAGAATATATAGATCCGCTCGTAGTCACGACTCCACAATATGCATTTTATGCACAAAAAGAATCATTGCCTCTTCGGGAGACTGCGGGCAGAGTATGTAGTGAGTTTGTTATGTGTTATCCACCCGGGATTCCAATTCTTGCTCCGGGTGAACGTATTACAGAGGAAATCATTGATTATATTGAGTACGCAAAAGAAAAAGGCTGTTCTATGACAGGACCAGAAGATTTACAAATAGAGCATCTGAATGTATTAAAAGGAGTGTGACAACATGGAACTATGGTTTAGTGAACTCCACACGGCTAATGTGAAACTTTCAATTAAGGTAGAACAACAGCTATATAGTGTTCAGAGCGAATTTCAGCGTATTGATGTGTTCGAATCCAAAGAATTTGGTCGCATTCTAACCCTAGACGGAAATATTACGTTAACTGAAAAGGATGAATTCATCTATCATGAAATGATTACCCATGTACCGATGGCCGTACATCCGAATCCGCGTAATATTCTAATTATCGGTGCAGGAGATGGTGGTGTAGTGCGCGAGATAACGCACTACAAAGGGGTAGAGCATATTGATTTGGTGGAAATTGATGAGATGGTGATTGACGTGTGCAAAAAATATCTGCCTCAAACCGCTCGTTCCTTTGATGACCCACGTGTTCAGGTTCATATTGAGGATGGTCTGAGATTTATCCGCTCATGTGAAAATCAGTATGATTTAATCATTGTTGATTCAACCAATCCTTTCGGTCCAGGTGAAGGATTGTTCACGAAAGAATTTTATGGAAGTTGTTATAAAGCGCTACGTGAAGACGGTATTATGGTAAATCAGCAAGAAAGTCCATTTTATACTGAAGATGTGGCTGCTATGAAGCGGGCTCACAAACGTGTTGTGGAAAGCTTCCCGATTAGTCGAGTTTATCAAGCTCATATTCCAACTTATCCATCGGGACATTGGCTGTTTGGGTTTGCTTCCAAAAAATATCACCCTGTATCCGATTTAAATACAACTTGGAAATCGTTGGGTATAAAAACACGTTATTATAATCCAAAACTGCATGTGGGGTCGTTTTCCTTACCAACTTATGTAGAGGAGTTGTTACGGGATGTTGAATAAAAACATCGAAACATTTATTGGTTGTGATGCTGAATATGAAGATGCAAAGATTGTCTTGTTCGGCGTTCCTTTTGACGGAACTACTTCTTTCCGTCCAGGTACACGATTTGGTCCCTCAGCGATTCGTTCGGAATCGTTTGGACTTGAAACGTATAGCCCATATCAAGATAAAGATTTAATAGATCTATCTGTTTTTGATAGTGGTGATTTGGAATTATGCTTTGGCAACCCTGAGCGAGTTCTTAATGATATTGATGCAAGAACAAGCAAGATTTTAGAAGATGGAAAGCTTCCTATTATGATAGGTGGTGAGCATCTAGTTACGCTTGGTGCTGTACGGGCTGTTGCTAAAAAACATCCTGACTTGCACATTATCCATTTTGATGCACATACTGATTTGCGAGACGATTATTTAGGTGAAAAATTGTCACACGCATCTGTTATTCGTCGCTGCCATGATATTCTCGGAGATGGACGCATCTATCAATTTGGAATTCGTTCAGGAGACCAATCTGAATTTAAGTGGAGTGCAGAAGGTCATGTTTTTACTAACAAATTTAATTTTGAAGGACTTAAAGAAGTAGTAAAGGAAATCGGTGATAAACCGGTTTACCTTACAGTAGACCTTGACGTACTTGATCCATCGGTATTTCCGGGCACAGGTACACCTGAAGCAGGTGGGGTTACATTTATGCAATTACTCGATGCTATTTTTACAGTATGTAAAGGTTCGAATATCGTAGGTTGCGATGTTAATGAATTGTCGCCAACTTACGACCCAAGTGGGATCTCAACTGCAACTGCTTGTAAGACAGTTAGAGAATTACTTTTAGCTTTATAAAAAATATATTTTGATAGGAGATATGAAAATGGGAAAAGCACTTATTATTGGTTGTGGTGGTGTAGCATCTGTTGCTATACACAAATGTGTTCAAAACTACGAGGTTTTTGAGGAAATCTGTATTGCAAGTCGTACAAAATCAAAATGTGATGAGTTAAAAGCAAAACTAGATGGCGGAAAAACAAAAATCACTACAGCACAAGTAGATGCAAACAATGTTGAACAGTTAATTGCATTAATTGAAGAAGTAAAACCTGACATTGTGATGAATCTTGCATTACCATATCAAGATCTACCAATTATGGATGCATGTCTTGCTACAAAGACGAATTACTTAGACACTGCTAACTACGAGCCGGAAGATACAGCTAAATTTGAATATAAATGGCAGTGGGATTACCGTCAACGCTTTGAGGAAGCAGGTATTACTGCACTGTTAGGTAGCGGTTTTGACCCTGGTGTAACAGGTGTATTTTCTGCCCATGCACTTAAACATCACTTCGATGAAATCGAATATATCGATATTCTGGATTGCAATGCAGGTGACCATGGCTATCCTTTTGCAACGAATTTCAATCCTGAGATAAATATCCGTGAAGTTTCTGCTAATGGAAGCTACTGGGAAAATGGTGAGTGGATAGAGACTAAACCAATGGAAATTAAACGCGTTTATAATTTCCCTGAAATCGGTGATAAGGAAATGTATTTATTGCACCATGAAGAAATTGAATCACTTGCTTTAAACATGCCCGGAATTAAGCGCATTCGTTTCTTCATGACATTTGGTCAAAGTTATTTGACTCACTTAAAATGTCTTGAAAACGTAGGTATGACTTCTATTGAGCCAATTGAATATGAAGGAAAACAAATTATTCCGCTTCAGTTTTTGAAAGCTGTATTGCCTGATCCTTCTTCGCTTGGACCACGCACAAAGGGAAAAACAAACATCGGTTGTATTTTCCGTGGTAAGAAAGATGGGAAAGATAAAACATATTATGTATACAATGTGTGCGATCATGAAGCTTGCTATAAAGAAGTGGGTTCACAAGCAGTTGCTTACACAACTGGTGTTCCAGCCATGATTGGTGCCATGATGTTAATGACAGGAACTTGGAATAAGCCTGGTGTTTATAATATTGAAGAATTTGATCCAGATCCATTCATGGAAGCATTGAATAAATGGGGACTTCCTTGGAAAGAAAGCTTCAATCCGGAGCTTGTTGACTAATATGAGGTTTGAAGAGTTACCGACACCTTGTTATGTAGTAGATGAAGCACTTCTTGAAAAAAATCTAAAGATTCTGAACGGTGTGATGGAACGTACAGGATGTAAGATTATTTTAGCGCAAAAAGCATTTTCTATGCATGCCATGTATCCACTTATTGGTGAGTATTTGAGTGGGACGGCTGCTAGTGGTTTATATGAAGCTCGCCTCGGTTATGAGGAAATGGGAAAAGAAAATCATGTCTTTTCCCCAGCCTATCGTGAAGATGAAATAGATGAAATTATATCGCTAAGTGATCATATTATTTTCAATTCTTTTTCACAGCTTGAAAGATTCGGAGATAAGGTTCGAAAAGCAGGTAAGAGTGTAGGTATTCGTATTAATCCCGAATGCTCCACGCAAGAAGGCCATGAAATATATGATCCTTGTGCAATAGGTTCTCGATTTGGTGTAACGTTAAAACATTTTCGCCCGGAATTACTTGATGGTATTTCAGGTTTCCATTTCCATACACTTTGTGAGCAAGATGCTGACGCATTAGCTAAAACTCTTGATGTGGTTGAAGAGAAGTTTGGTCAGTGGCTATCACAGTTAAAATGGATTAACTTTGGTGGAGGTCATCATATAACGAGAGAAGGCTATAATATCTCATTGCTTGAAGATTGTATCAAACGTATGAAGGATAAATACGGTTTACAAGTTTATCTTGAGCCTGGTGAAGCGATTGCGCTAAACGCGGGATTTTTAGTTACAACGGTTCTTGATACGATGCAAAATGAAATCGATATTGCTATTCTTGATACATCCGCCTCATGTCATATGCCAGATGTATTAGAAATGCCTTATCGCCCGCCGCTAATTGGTTCAGGTGAAGCGGGAGAGAAAGCATTTACGTATCGCCTTGGTGGACCGACCTGTCTTACAGGAGATATAATAGGAGATTATTCATTTGATAACGCGTTACAGAATGGAGATCGACTTATCTTCGGAGATATGGCTATTTACTCTATGGTGAAAAATAACACCTTTAACGGTATGGCATTGCCATCAATTGCTATTAGAGAAAAAAGCGGTGATTGCCGTATTTTGCATAAGTTTAGCTATCATGATTTTAAGGATAGGTTGTCATAAGCGAATTCTTGGGATTATATAGGAGATTAAATTATAGTACTAAAATTATTTTTGAGAAAATAATTTTAAGCCGAACTTAATTAAGTTTTAAGGAAAATAAAAAAACAGGTGGGAGAGGAGATGCTTTTCTACCTGTTTTTGTTTACATATTTTTATAAGATTTTTTCTTGGTAAAATACCTAAAAGTATTTCTGATACATCTATAAAGAGGACCTGTACAAATTATCCATTTTTCAACATTCTCTTTACAAAAAAGAGAGCCATTTTGGTAAATCAAAATGGCTATTAAAAATTAGCTTAATAAAATATTAGAAAGGAGCGAAAGTCATATTTCCAAGAATAACAGCTTCCCGTGCGCCAGTTGCAGTGCGTACATTACTTGGATTGTGATGATATGTTTCATTGGCTAAAATAGCGAAAGCTACGGCCTCTTTTGCTTCTGAAGAGTATCCTAAATCTTCTTGAGTAAGTAAAGTAATTGGTTTGTCTAATAAACTTTTAATCATGGTCAGCAAGGTTTTATTATAACTTCCACCACCGCCAATAATTACTTCATCAATTTTCATTTTAGGAAAAATATCTTGTTTATAGCTATCAACAATGGATCTTGCAGTAAACATAGTGACAGTTGTTAAAATATCAAGTTTTGGAACATCGTTGAATTTCTTAATAAGGGAATCCACATACTGTTTACCAAATAGTTCTCTTCCCGTTGTTTTTGGTGGGTTCTTAGAGAAAAAAGGATTATCCAAGCAATAGGTTAATAAGTCATTGTTGATTTGTCCTTGTGAAGCTAATATGCCATCTTTATCATATTTTTGATTGAATAGTTGGTAGCATACTTCGTCAATAATCATGTTTCCTGGACCGGTATCAAATGCAAATATTTCATCTAGAGTAGCTTGTTTAGGTAGTACTGTTACATTACCTATACCACCTATATTTTGTAACAAGCGTCCTTTCACTTGATTGTGATACAAGATACATTCTGTAAAAGGTACTAATGGAGCACCTTGACCACCAGCTGCCATATCCATTGTTCGAAAATTTGATACTACTGGAGTTAGGCATTCGTATGCAATCACAGCAGGTTCACCAATTTGTAATGTTGACGGTATCCATTCATTTTCATGTAATGGCTGATGAAAAATGGTTTGACCATGTGATCCAATAAGGTCAAGGTCTTCTAAGCGAAAGTTTGCTTTATTACATACTTCTTTAACAGCATCAGCAAAAAGCTTTCCGAGCTTGAAGTTTAGACTACAAATCAGTTGAACATTCGAATCTGATTTAGATAATGATTGAACTATTTCTTGCTTTATATGATCTGGAAAGGGATGAGTAATAAATTCTACTAGTTTCACTTTCGTATTTATGCCACTATTTTCAATGTGAACTAGTGCTGCGTCTATTCCATCCATGGAAGTTCCAGACATTAATCCTACAATGTACATGTATACGCCTCCATTTCTTTTCAATTATCTCCAAAGTGTTCAAATCTTCACTAACTATTAAATCACCTAAAATAGTATCTTATGATACTAGATTAATTCAAGCAAAAATTAGAAATATGTAAATTATTCAAAAAAATTCACTTAGAAAAACATTGATAAATCAACATTTTCTATGAAATAAAATTTCAAAATAAAATAAAAGGTTTGAAATTATTATTTAATAATGTTATTGTTGTTTTGAAAGTAAGCGTTTTCTAAATTTGATTACAAAAAAGGATGAATCCTATGCTAGAGCATTTAACGACAGAAAGTCGCAACGAAAAAACAATGAACTTAGACAGTTTAGATGTTATCGAGGTTCTAAAATTAATGAACAATGAGGATCAGAAAGTAGCTGTTTGTATTCAAAATGAACTTTCACAAATAGCTGAAGCCGTAAAGTTCGGTATCCGTTCTCTTCAAAATGGAGGAAGGTTAATTTATTTAGGTGCCGGTACAAGTGGAAGAATTGGATTGCTAGATGCCGTGGAATGCCCACCAACATTTAATACAAATCTAGATACAGTGATAGGGATTATCGCTGGTGGACAAAATGCTTTTATTCAAGCAGTTGAAGGTGCCGAGGATGATATTAATTTAGCTTCTCAGGATTTGAAAAATATTAATCTATCAAGTAATGATTTGGTAATTGGTATTGCTGCTAGTGGTCGTACACCATACGTAATAGGTGGATTAAGTTATGCTAATACAATAGGGGCCAAGACAGTTTCGATAAGTTGTAATAAAGGTTCTGAAATTGGAAAAATTGCGAAAGTCGCTATTGAAGTTGTCACTGGTCCAGAAATTCTTACAGGCTCAACACGTTTAAAGGCAGGAACTGCCCAAAAGTTAATTTGCAATATGATTTCTACAGCCACGATGATTGGGCTTGGGAAAGTTTATGGTAATTTGATGGTTGATCTTCAACCTACAAATAAGAAACTTGAAGAGCGAGCAAAACGAATTATTATGGATGCTACAGATTGTAGTTATGAAGTAGCTGAGACATATTTACATAAATCTAAAAACCAAGCTAAAGTTGCCATTGTAATGATCTTAACGAATTTATCGTATCAAGAAGCGATAAAACGTCTAGAGCAATCAAACGGTTTTATTAAGGGTGCACTATAAATTTATATAAATAATAAGAGTTTAGGAGGAATTAACATGAAAGTATTATTTGTTTGTTCTGGAGGAATGTCAAGCGCAATTATTGTAAACGCGTTAAAGAAGGAAGGGGAAAAGAGAGGTATTGATTTAGAAGTAAAGGCAGTTGGCGCACAAGAATTCAAAGCAGAAGTATCAAACGGCTGGGATGTTGCAATGGTAGCACCCCAAGTTAAACATCGCTTTGATCAATTTAAACAATCTGCTGATGAAGCTAATGTTCCTTGCTTGGCAATTCCGCCACAAGCATATAGCCCATTAGGTGGAGCGACTCTTTTACAAATGGTGAATGATTTAGAGAAATAATATTTCTTTTTTATACGTTGAGGAAAAGGAGAACACAAGATGAATAAGTTTGTTGCTTTTTTAGAAAACAATCTTTCTACACCGATGGCTAAACTTTCTGAACAGAAGCATTTACAAGCAATACGGGATGGGGTTGTTTCTGCCTTACCATTCATTATATTTGGAAGTATGTTTCTAATTATTGCGTTTCCACCAGTTGGAGCCGATACAGCACTTGGTCAATGGTCTGCTAAACATGTTGCAGAAATATTAATTCCATATCGATTAACAATGTTTATCATGACTTTGTATATTACATTTGGAATTGGTTATAGTCTCGCACAAAGTTATAAACTAGATCCGTTATCAGGAGGACTACTTTCTGTAGCTGCCTTTTTATTTACAATTGGCGTTGAGACAATGGAGAATGTAGGTTTTGTATTACCTATGACTAATTTGGGTGGACATGGTTTATTCGTTGCGATGCTTGTTTCGATTTTTTCAGTTGAGATATTAAGGATATGTAAGAAGAAAAATATCACAATTAGAATGCCTGATTCAGTTCCAACATCTGTAGCACGATCATTTGAGGCGTTGATACCTGTTACGATTGTGTTAGGTATTATGTCTATTATTACAGTGGTTTTTGCAGTTGATCTTCACTCTCTAGTAGATAAGGCAGTTGCTCCGCTAGTTAAAGCTGGTGACACATTGCCAGGAGTATTAATTCCAGTATTCTTAATTACTTTCTTTTGGTCATTTGGTATTCATGGGGTGTCAGTAGTAGGTGCGGTTGCTCGTCCTGTTTGGGAAGTCTACTTGGCTAATAATTCAGCAGCCGTTGCAGCAGGAGAAGCAATTCCTCATATTGCTCCAGAAACATTCTTCCAATGGTTTATATGGATTGGTGGATCTGGTGCAACACTTGGCTTAGTATTAGCCATGTTTATTGCAGCTAAATCAAAATACAGTAAAACAATGGCCAAGGCAACGATTGTTCCAAGTATTTTCAACATTAATGAACCTGTTATTTTCGGTATGCCGATAGTGTTGAATCCAGTTTTGATTATTCCATTTATCATCACACCATTAATAGGAGCAACATTGGCATATGTGGCGACATCTATAGGGTTAGTAAATCCTACTTATGTTATGGTACCGTGGACGTTACCAGCTCCTATTGGTGCGTACCTTTCAACCGGTGGTGATTGGAGAGCAGTCGTTCTTGTATTAGTCAATATTACTGTATCTATCCTTGTATATCTACCATTCTTTAAGATGTATGATAAAAAGTTGATAGAACAAGAAAGAGTAGATCATGCAACAACTACTACAGAAGCAAGCTAAGTCTATAAGATGAGAGATTAGGAGTTTGAATGACTTCAAACTCCTATCATTTTCAAGAAGGGATATATTATGAAAACATCTAATAGAATTCATTTTTTTAGTTATAAAAGTGCTTTCCTATTCTTTGTATTTATTCTATTAATGAACCTCGTATTCAACCCAGTGATGGATATCATTGGTTTAGATAGGTCAATGTCGTTGTTTTTGGTTAATACAATAGGTATAAGTGTTGGTTTGACGGGAATTATCATACTTATAGAAGGAAAGTTTCAAAACAGGAAACAAGGAAGTCTATTATTCATAACTTTATTTGTATTTAGTGCGTTCGTTTGTTATTCAATTGTCTATTATTCATAAATTACAGAAAATGAGGTGCTAGAATAATGAATAAGAATAGTGGAATCAAGATTGTCACTATTGGAGGTGGTTCTAGTTATACGCCTGAATTAGTAGAAGGGTTTATTAAGAGATATCATGAATTGCCTGTTAGAGAGCTATGGTTAGTAGATATAGAAGCAGGAAAAGAAAAATTGGAAATCGTAGGACAACTAGCTAAAAGAATGGTGAAAAAAGCTGGTGTCCCGATGGAAATTCATTTAACTCTTGATCGAAAAGAGGCATTGATTGGAGCAGATTTTGTAACTACGCAAATGAGAGTTGGATTGCTTGATGCAAGGATTAAAGATGAGAGAATACCTTTAGAACTAGGGATGATTGGACAGGAAACAAATGGAGCAGGGGGTCTGTTTAAAGGATTACGGACGATACCTGTTCTTCTTGACATTACAAAAGAAATGCAAACACTTTGTCCCGATGCCTGGTTAATAAACTTTACAAATCCTGCTGGAATGGTCACAGAAGCTCTTCTTCGTTATAGCGAGCATAAAAAAGTAATCGGTGTATGTAATGTTCCTTTTAATATGCATAAATCAATTTCAGATATGCTTGGTGTTGATATGAAAAGAGTTTACATTGAATTTGCTGGTTTAAATCATATGGTTTTTGGTACGCATGTTTATGTGGATGGGCAGGAAGTAACTGAACAAGTATTAAGTATGTTGGGTAATCCTGAAATTCAGATGAGTATGAAAAACATTGCTCCACTTCCATGGAATCCAAAATTTCTAACAGCTTTAGGTGCAGTTCCTTGTCCATATCACCGCTACTATTATAAAACGAATAAAATTTTAGAAGACGAATTAAGTTCGTTTAAGTTAGGTAGAACAAGAGCAGAGGTTGTTAAGGAATTAGAGAATGAGTTGTTTGATTTGTATAAAAGTGAGCAATTGGATGTGAAACCGCCACAGTTAGAGCAAAGAGGTGGAGCATATTATAGCGATGCTGCATGTAGCGTAATCTCATCGATTTATAATGATAAAAAAGATGTTCAAGTATTAAATATACAGAATAAGGGTGCTATCCCGGAAATGGATTATGATTCAGCTGTCGAGGTAAGCTGTATCGTTACAAAGAACGGTCCAATCCCATTGTCAGTAGGAAATCTACCTGTGCAAGTACAAGGATTAGTTCAACAAATTAAATCGTTTGAACGAATTGGAGCTGAGGCCGCTGTTACAGGGTCTTATGATAAGGCGCTTTTGGCATTGGCCATTAATCCACTAGTACCTAGTGATGATTTAGCTGAAGAAGTTCTTCGGTCATTACTTGAAGCACATAAGGAGTATTTACCACAGTTCTTTAAATAACATAATAGGAAAAGAGGTTGCGAATTTGTCTATTGATAATCAGAACGAGTTAGATATCTTTGAAATCATTTCTCACGGAGGAAATGCCAGATCGTTAGCATATGAAGCCTTAGCAGCTGCTGAAGAGTTTAATTTCCAAGAAGCGGAAAACTTAATTAAGCAGGCGGAAGAAGAATTAAATTTAGCACACAAAACACAAACAAAATTGATTCAAGCAGAGATTAATGGAAATAAAACTGAAAAATCGTTATTAATGATTCATGCTCAAGATCATTTAATGACAGCTATCAGTGAACAAAAACTGATTCTACATATGATTCGTATTGTGAAAAAATTAGCTCCTAAAGAATAAAAACTGAAAAAATGAAGGTGAACTTAAATGAAAAGGTTTGGTATATCCCTTTATCCGGAACACTCAACGATTGAAAAAGACAAAGAATATATTAAGCTTGCACATAAGTATGGCTGTAAAAAGGTATTTACATGCTTACTTTCAGTGAAAGGCGACCAAGAGAAAATTATGATGGAGTTTAAGGACATTATTTCATTTGCTACCTCACTTGGCATGGAAGTAATGGTCGATATATCTCCGCGTGTGTTTGGAGAACTAGGCATTTCATATCGCGATTTATCATTTTTTGCTAATTTAGGTGCAAATGGAATTCGACTTGACATGGGTTTTACTGGGAATGAAGAATCCATTATGACACATAATCCATATAATTTGAAAATCGAAATCAATATGAGTAATGCTACAAATTATTTGGATACGATTCTAGCTTATCAACCAAATTTAAATCAATTAGTCGGCTCACATAACTTTTACCCTCATCGTTATGCAGGGTTAAGTTTACCTTTTTTCCTTAAATGTTGTGAGCCTTTTAAAAAACAAGGAATCCGCACTGCGGCTTTTATTAACTCTCAGGATGCAACATTTGGTCCATGGCCGATCATGGAAGGAATGTGTACGCTAGAAATGCATCGGAATTTACCAATAGATGTTCAAGCGAAACATTTATTTGCTACCGGGCTTATTGATGATGTGATTATTGCTAATGCCTATGCCTCTGAAAGAGAATTGAAATCTATTAGTAAACTCAATGCAGATATGCTTAACTTAAAAATTGATATGGTTCAAACGATATCAGATTTAGAGAAAAAGATATTGTTAGAAGAATTTCATTTTTATCGTGGAGATGTATCTGAATACTTAATCCGTTCAACACAATCAAGGGTAAAATATAAAAGTGAAGGAATAGAACCAAACAACACGGTTGATATTAAAAGAGGCGATATTTTAATAGAAAATGATTTATATGGTCAATATAAAGGTGAGCTACAAATTGCCCTAAAAGATATGAAAAATGAAGGAAAGACAAACGTAATTGGGCGAATTGTTCCAGAAGAGACATTTTTAATTGATGAATTAAAACCATGGAGTAAATTTTCATTTTCTGTTTCTTAAAAGGGTTAAAAAGCATAAAAGGCGTCTTAAAAGTGATTAAGCATCTCTTTTGAGACAGCCTCTTTTTTCGATTAAAGGAGGACTTAAAAATGGCGTATATTATTGGTGTAGACGGTGGTGGAACGAAAACAGAAGCTGTAGTTTATGACATGAGTGGAAGAAAAATATGTGAAGGTAGATCTTCATTCGGAAATGTTCTTATCAATCAAGAAGAAGCAGTCAACCATGTAATGGAAGCTATTAAGCAATGCCAAAAATCTATCAATACGGATGAATGTCGATTTATATGTATTGGTTTAGCGGGACTAGGAGGAATGGAAAATCCAAAAGAAATTCAAACATATCTTGAAGATATATTTCATACACCAGTGTTGCTTGTGAATGATGGTATTATTGCACATGCCGCATTATTAAAAGGCAAGGATGGTATTCTTACTATTTCTGGAACAGGATCGGTAAGTATTGGAATCCATAAGGATGTTAAAGGTATGACTGGAGGATGGGGACATCTTCTAGGGGATGAAGGAAGTGGGTATTGGATTGCTATGCAAGCCTTTATCAAGATAACACAAGAGCAGGATAAGGGGGAAAAACATAGTCCATTAACGAATGCGATCCTTAAAGAGATTGGATGTACTACAATAGAAGGCCTTAAAAAATACATCTATTCTTCTACAAAAGGGGAAATTGCATCTCATGTACCAATCATTGCTAAACTGGCTGATCAAGGTGATCAATCAGCTATAAGTATTTTGAAGCATGCTGGTGAACTTTTAGCAAATCAAACTTTACTATTATGGAGAAAGTTAGACTTCCAAGAACATGTTACAATTGCTTTAAAAGGTAGTGTTTTAACAAGAATACAATGGGTTCAAACTACTTTTATCAAAACTATTAAAAAAGAAAAAATCAAAGCTCAATTTATAACAGACGACATTTCATCAACATTAGGGTGCTATTATTTAGCGCTAAAATCTTTAGATTAACAAATTAATATAAGGGGCAATAGAACATGAGTGTTATGGACGTTTTATTAAGGATAGAAAGCCTGTTTCCACAATTACCTAAATCAGAAAAAAAGGTAGGACAATACATACTGGATCATCCTAAGGAAGTAATTAGAATGACCATACATGAACTAGCTGAGCAGGCAAAAGCCAGTAGTTCGGCTGTTACTCGTTTCTGTCATTCTATTGAGATTAATAGTTTCTCAGAGTTAAAAGTATCATTGTCCTCACAAATATCTCAAGGTGATCCAGAGAAGAAAGGTTTCTATGACATTGAACCAAACGAAACCATTGCAAAAATTAAAGAAAAAATTGTTTCAAACTCAGTTGGAGTTTTACAAGAAACGGCTCTTTTTTTAGATGAAAAAGTATTGATTGATATTGTGAAGGCCATGAAAGAAGCAGACGTTATTTATGCGTATGGTCTAGGCGCTTCTTGGTTAGTAGTTGAAGATATCATGCACAAATGGCTCCGCTTAGGGAAAGTAGTTATCGCGAATCAAGATGCGCATATCATGGCAACAGCGCTTTCTGCATCTAGAAAAAATTCTGTATTTATTTCTGTTTCAAATAGTGGTAAAACCGAAGAGGTATTACGCTTAGTTGAGATTGCATCAAAAGCAAACGTTCAAACCATTGGTATTTCGCGTTTTGGTAACAACAAACTAACTACGAAAGTAGACATGCCATTACATCATATTAAAGCTCCAGAGACAAAATATAGAAGTGCAGCAACGAGTTCATTCTTTGCACAATTTTTGACGATTGATGTTATATTTTATTCATATCTATCTAAATACTATAATGAAAACATTCAAGCTATTAATAGCTCTAGAGAGGCAATTAGAATGTACAAAGTTGGACTTCTTTAATAAAGCTAAGTTGTAAAAAAAGTAACCTTGTATTTAAAGGCTTATAAGATTATCATTATGAAGTGTAAAATCAACGAACAATTTTATAAAATGATTATTCATA
>NZ_JBALMO010000028.1:639-6628 GCF_036963345.1 Bacillus sp. JJ722 | reverse complement strand
CATAGAATATAAGCTGTCTTTGTGCAGCTTATATTTTTGTGAAAAAGGCTGACTACGGAAGTGATATGTCACTGATGTCAGACAGAACTTGTATAATGTCGAGCAATATTAGCTTTAGTTAAAGGAGGAATATGATGAAAGAGAATCTAATGAGTATTCTTGAAGTCGTAAAATTAGGAGAAAAATTAAAGTATGAATTAAGGCATAGTTGGCTTTCCAATGGAAGACAAGAAAGTGTGGCCGAACATACTTGGAGAGTTTCATTGATGGCAATGTTGATTGAACCTTATTTAGATCAAAAGGTAGATACGGCTAAGTTATTAAAAATGATTATCATACACGATTTAGTAGAAGCGGAAGCAACTGATATACCAGCTTTTGATACAATGAATAATCCTGAAATTAAGAAACAAAAGACGTTAAATGAATTGAAAGCGATTGAAAATATTAGGAATATGTTAAAAGGCCAATTAGGTAATGAGGTTTATGATCTTTGGATGGAATTTGAAAATAAACAAACCTTCGAAGCGAAAGTTGCGAATGCTTTGGATAAATTAGAAGTGCAAATACAACATAATGAAGCCGATATTAATACGTGGTTAGACATTGAACATAAAATGAGTTTTATGATGGATAAACATACAGATTTCAACTCGATATTAACTATATTTAAGGATATTATTGAAGAAGAAGCAGAGTTGAAATTGATAAGTGCTGGTATTGATGTAAATGATTTAAAAAAGGATATTTTATAAAATGAATGTAACCTAAAAAATCTCCTCACAAATTAATGTGAAGAGATTTTTTATTGCTCAAGTATGGTGTTTTTAAAAAAAGCGTAGTAATTGAAACTATTGCAATCGTCAGTATATCTAACGTATAGAGAGAGGGAAATTGTGAGGTGAGAATAATGGAAGATAAGATCCAAATAGAGAAGGCTCGAGAAGGCTGTAATGAGAGCTTTGAATATTTAATTAAATCTAGAAAAGAAAAATTATACAAGATCGCTTTCTGTTATGTGAAAAATGAGCATTTAGCATTAGAAGCCGTGGCAGAGGCTACTTACAAAAGTTATATAGCTATAAAAAAATTAAAACAAATTGAATTTTTCGATTCATGGTTAGCACGGATTGTGATCAACGAGGCCATCAATATATTAAGAAAGCAAAAAAGAACAGTTCCTTTATCGGAATATGAAGAAGTAATGACTAGTAGTGAGAATGATTATAATAATGAAAAACTTGATTTACAACGGGCTTTAGAAAAAATAAAAAAAGTAGAAAAAGAGATTATAGTCCTAAAGTATTTTGGGGATTTATCTTTTTCTCAAATAGGCAAGATGCTCGAAAAAACGGAAAGTACAGTTAAAACAATACATTATCGAGCTCTACATAAAATTAAAATAATTTTACAAGGAGAGTGAAATTATGGACTTAAAGAAATTTGACCACATAAAAATACCTGATGAATTAGATCAATATATAGATAAAGGAATTGCTAAAGGAAAAGCATATAATCAGTCTTCCTTTTCATTTACAAAGTGGAAGTATAAGCGCTTTACAAAAATAGTTGCTTCTATAACTTTAATAGGTAGTATTTCATTGATTACAATCGCTAACGTACCTGTTTTAGCAAATGAACTAGAAAAAATACCTGTTGTTGGGAAGTTAGTTAAAGTATTAGACTTTGATAATGGTTCTGATTCAGGTGGAAATATCACAGATGGTACTAAGATCGGAACTCAACCAATCTCAGAGAATAAAGTAGATATCTTTTTTGAGCTAGATAAAGAAGTTACAGATTTTGTGCCATACTATAATGTTACATATCGAGAATATCCATATGGATTAGCATTTGAATTTTATGGCGTAAGAGGTTTTGATCTAAAAAAACAAAAAAAGACTTGCAATCATTACCGCATATTACAGATGTGTATGAGTTAATCACACTTGATGATTCAATACAAAGATTAGTGGTAGAATTTTCGGAGGATATTGAAGTAGCTGTTTCAGAATATGAAGAACCTGGGAAAATACAAGTAGCTATAAAAACAAGAAAGGAAAAGCCTCAAAAAAAGGAAGCTTATTTTTTTAGAACGAAATCAGCGATGATGAATGAAGAGCTAATGTTTTTCTATGATGAAACATTAATAGAGCATGAACAAAAAGAAATTCAAAAAGACGAGAAAGGAAAATTTGTAATACAATTTGGTCCTTTTAAAACAGAAAGCCAAGCACTTCAAAAGTTGAAAGAATTACCAAATGATATAATCAAGGAAAAAGGTATATATGTAGAAAAAAGAAAAGTAGGTGAGCGTCCTTAATAAGCTCCCTAGTTTGATCAAAACAAAGCTGTTTTAAAGTAAGGAGAGCTTGAAATGGATTCCTATGAAGTATCGACATTAAAAAAGGGCCTGTTGATATTAGATTTACTTCGCCAAAAACATTCGCTAACATTAACTGAAATAATGGAAGAACTGTCTTTGAATAAGACATCTGTTTTTCGAATGCTCTATACATTAGAATCAATGAATTACGTTATCAAATATAATAAGTACTATCAATTAAATCCTCATATTTTTAGAGATGAGCATTTATATTGGCATAAAGGAATACAATGGACTTCACTAGTAGCACCATATCAATTGGCGCGGCAAGAAGAAATAGCAACTTACATTGGAATTTTAGAGGATTGTGAGATGGTTACAAAAAACGCAATTAAAGAGCCTTTTGAACAGCCTGTTTTTCATGCAATTGATTCTCGAACACCCATTCATTCGAGTGCTTTAGGAAAAGTAGTATTAGCTCACTTGTCACCTGAAAAACAAGTTGAAATGTTAAATGGCGTTATGCTACGTTCCTTTACAACCCATACATTTCAGGATTATGGATTATTGTTTCCACATTTACAAGTCATTAAAGCGCAAGGATACGCAGTTGATGATGAAGAAACAGATTTAGGTAAACGCTGTATTGCGGTTCCTGTTTATGTGAATACAGAAGTAATTGGTGCGATTGCTTTGCATGGCTCGACAGACCAAATTAAAAAAACAGCGTTTCGTTCATTGGCAAAACGTTTAATAGTAGCAAGTCAACAGGTGTCATTAGAAATTCAGCATTTATCCCGTTCTAACGGGCGCTGAGACTCCCACTTTAAAACGAAAGTAAAAGCGAGGACGAATAAGTGGTAGATTAAGCGCCAGTAAGATCCCGATTAAAGTTTCACTTTATTAGCTTTATGTTCATCTTTCTAATTTGATATATTGTACATATTTTTAACAACTCTCTTTTGCAATTAAAATGCTCTTGTTTCGATATATGAAACAATATGTAAGCTTGTTGGTAAAATCATAGTTTCGTTTTATTCTTGTTGTAAATTAAAACAAGGAGGAAGGAATATGAAATTTAATACGCTGAAAAAAACAAATATCAATATCTCAGAAGTTGGTCTCGGTACAAACGCTGTAGGTGGTCATAACTTATTCGAAAATTTAAATGAACAAGATGGTAAAGAATTAGTTTCAACCGCGCTCGAATTAGGTATAACTTTAATTGATACGGCTGACATTTATGGTAAAGGACGTTCTGAAGAATTGGTTGGAGAAGTATTAAAAAATTACCGACGAGAAGATTTCATATTAGCGACAAAAGGGGCGCAACATTGGTTTGAAGATGGAACAGTAAAAGTGGATAATCGTCCACAATATTTAAGGCAAGCACTTGAAAATAGCTTAGAACGACTACAAATGAACCATATAGACATATACTATTTACATTTCCCAGATAACGAAACTCCTCTTTCAGAGTCAATCGGTGAATTATCACGTATGAAAGAGGAAGGGAAGATTAGTGCGATTGGCATCTCAAATGTTACTTTAGATCAACTAAAAGAAGCGAATGTGCATAATGATATTTCTGTTTTACAGTCACCTTACAACTTATTAAACCGTGCAGCAGAGCAAGATTTATTACCATACTGTAATGAACATAATATATCATTTATCCCATACGGCCCACTAGCATTTGGTTTACTTGGTGGTAAATATACAAAAGATTTTAAATTAGATGCAGGTGACTGGAGAAAATCAAATCCTATATTTTGTGGGGAACTTTTTGAACGAACGTTAGTGAGAGTAAATGCATTAAAGAAAATCGCAGAGGAAAAACAAACAACTTTACCAAATCTAGCTCTTGCCTGGTTATTAGCTCAAGATGGAATTGATGCAGTTATTCCAGGTGGAAAGCGTAAAGAACAAGTTACGGTTAATGTAAACGTAGCTGATGTCCATTTAACAAAAGAAGATTTGGAAAATGTAGAAAAAGTGTTTCAAACGATCGCTTACTGAACAGTAAAGGATACTCAATGAAACGATTTTGAATGATGCTCGATTATTTTAAATACAAATACACCTATTTTCTGGGTAACTAGATAAAAGGTGTATTTGATGTGATTCTATTGTTGAATGGTATCTGCCTATATTATATCGGAGCAATTTGTAATTTGTTTAAACATATTCACTCTATAATGAATCAAAAAATATCACTCATAAATAATCTAGTTTATTTGTAACGATCCTAGATTACACTTTATACACCCGATTTTTGTTTTTACTTTATTAGCACAAAAGTAGAATTAAAACTTCCATGGAAAAACACAAAAAATATGGTAAATTGTTTACTTTCATTTTAAAACAAAGAAAAAACACCCAAAATGCCTAGAAGGAAAAGGTGTTTAGGCATTTTTGGGTGTTATTATCAATTATTTTTTTGTTGAGCGGTTCTACTATTTAGATAAACCAACAACAACAACAATGTTTTTTACGGCGACGATGTTTTTTTCTACAACTTGAAGAACTTGAAGATTCTGATTTATGATGTTTTCTACAACTTGAAGAACTTGAAGACTCCGACTTGTGATGCTTTTTACAACTTGAAGATTCTGATTTATGATGTCTTTTTTTGCTTGAAGACATTTAAAACACTTCCTTTCATTTGGCATATTATAGATTATGATAAGTTAAGAGAAAGGTATGGTTGTAAATCTCAATACGAAGAAAATATGCTCATATAATGTAAAACCTAAAGTAACTTAGGTTAGTATTAGGATGTTTAGACATGTTCAACGGATTTTTCTAACAAAGTTCTAGGAATAATCCTTGGTTTTGATAGTCAAAAAAACCAGCACCAAATCGTTGCTGGATAGAATTACTCTCTTATGAAAGTTACATGAACAAGTTTATTTTAATTATTTTTATAAAAAACATCATTCGTAAATAAGGTTTAGTTTACAACAAATTCAATAAGAATTGGGTTTGCTGGATCTAGTGCATCTCCACCAGGGATTGTAATAGCTGTTGTGGTAACTGATGAAGTATCAGCTGTCTGAATCATGCCATTAACATATAGACGATAATAAGCAAATGAAGCAGGAAATGCTGTAGCAGCAGTACCTCCATCTGTATTAAATGTAGTTGCGGCAATTGAAAATGTTGCACCTGTGCCTGTTCCAGAACCTATCGTTGAAGCGAATTTTCGACTAGCTTGAAATGGGCTCACTATTGGCATTTTTTCACCTCCTTTTTCTATTATTCACTATCATATTCTATAAATAGGAAAAAGGAAGTGCTAGGAACCTAGTAATGAACACAATTCTAGCTAATTTTTAAGAAAAACTGACTATTTCGAAAATTATAGATGAACCTACATAAATACTTATGCCATTAGGATAAATTGAAAAACCATTACTTGTAATACTATAAGTATTTGCTGGTTGTAAAATGCCATTTAAGAAAACACTAATGTAACTATTAGGTACAAGTAGAAATTCAGATACACTTAAGCCATTATCATTTGTAAATTCATTAGCAGGGATTGTTCTTGTATTATCAAAATCTAAGTTTACAATGTGGAAATATCTATCAACGGTTGGTGTAATGCTAGCTTGAGGCCCTTGAGCACCTTGCGATCCGATAGCCCCAGCAATCCCTTGA
>NZ_JBALMO010000028.1:0-588 GCF_036963345.1 Bacillus sp. JJ722 | reverse complement strand
CTTGAGGTCCTTGAGCTCCCGGTATTACAATTACGGGTAGTTTTGAGCAGCAGCAACATTTTTTTTTGCAAGTGCATTTGTACTTATAAGACATGACAACACCTCTTATTAATTATAGTACAAGGTATGTGTCTTGATAGTATTTTGAAATAATGAAACAGCCTTTTTTAACCATAATTATAAATAGTAGCGATTACAATAACAGACAGAGGTAGAATAACAATCGCTAATAGTAATTCTGCTTATTGTCTATCTTTCATTTCTTCTCTTGCAATATTGTATGACAAATGATCTCAAGACGGCTATGTATAATTTTCTTCATTACTTATCTTCAATTGGATTAATTTAATTAAATGAAATAATTAAAACAAACAATGTTCTAAATTATCAATAGTAATTTAGACATAATTTAGTAAATAAAGAATACTTGATATAAAGGGAGGAAAAACTAACTGCCAATTCTGGAATAGTGCCTGGAAATGAAAAGGGAAGGGGAAACCGTTTCTTTGTATTAGTATGGAGTATTTAGTTAGAAGAGGCTGTCTAATAAAGTCTATTTTCTATCTTTCTTTAATTGTGGGAAAGTAA
>NZ_JBALMO010000027.1:3576-12204 GCF_036963345.1 Bacillus sp. JJ722 | reverse complement strand
TTTTTAGGTCAGTGCCATTACACTGATGGGTTTTTGACTAACTATCTATATGTTGAAAAGAGGGGTCTTTTCATTGAACACATTATTATTTAGTGATACCTTCAGATACTTCTTTAACCATTTCAGTTACAGATTCGATTCCGCCACCTGATAAGTACCAGTATTCAGGATCTAAGTAAACGATTTTACCATCTTTAAATGCGTTTGTTTTCTTCACAATCTCATTTTCAATTGTTTCTTTACCTGAATGGCTTTCTTCGATTGCTTTATCACGGTCTACAACAAATAAGTAGTCTGGGTTTTTCTCTAAGATATATTCAGAAGTTACAGTATTACCGTGACTTTCTATTTTAATATCTTTATCAGCTGGTGTAACTCCGAATACATCATGGATAATACCAAAACGTGATCCAGGACCGTATGCACTGATTTCACCAGCACTTGTTAATGTAATTAGACCTTTTTTGCTAGGATCTACTTTACCTTGTAAATCTTTAACAGAAGCTTTAACTTCATCAAGCTTTTCTTTTGCTACATCTTCTTTACCATAGATTTCAGCTATCATATTTACATTACTTTCAAATGATTCCATATATTTAGCTGGATCTAATTCAACATATACAGTTGGAGCGATTTCTGCGAATTGTTCGTAAGAGTCAGCTTGACGACCTGAGATGATGATTAAATCTGGTTGAACTTCATTAATTGCTTCGAAATCAGGCTCTTTTAATCCACCTGCATTTACTACACTATCTTTATCAAAATCAGATAAATATGGAGGAAGAGTTTCTTTAGCTGTTGCAGCAACAGAATCAGTTTCTCCTAATGCATGAATTGTATCAAGTGAACCAAAATCAAATACTACTACTTTCTCTGGGTTTACAGGAACTTTCGCTTCACCATATTTGTGTTTTACAGTTATTTCTTTTGCTTCTTCTTTTGGCTTATCGCCTGATTTACCTTCGTCTTTCGCAGTATCATCACTTCCACAAGCTGCTAGAACTACTGCGAAGATAGCTAACATAAATGTTAATAACCACTTTTTCATTTGTCTTTTCTCCTCATCCATTACGTAAAGTACACGCAAATTTTTTGTGAATTAATATCTTGAATTGCGATGTCCATATCATAAATGGCATGCAATACTTCTGACGTAATAATGTCCTGTGCAGGACCTTCTTTAACGACTTTACCGTCTTTTAAAGCAACAATATAATCTGAATAGCAAGAAGCGAAGTTAATATCATGAATAACAATAACGATCGTTTTGTTCAGTTCATTAACTAACCTTCTTAAGATTTTCATAATTTGAACAGAATGCTTCATATCTAAATTATTCAAAGGTTCATCGAGTAGAATATACTCTGTGTCTTGCGCGATAACCATCGCAATATAAGCTCGTTGCTTCTGTCCACCACTTAGCTGATCTATATACTTATGTTCGAACTCTCCTAATTCCATATAAGCAATGGCTTCATCTACCTTATCCCAATCTTCTTTTGATAGACGACCTTGGGAATAAGGAAATCTTCCAAAGGAAACAAGCTCACGAACAGTTAATCGAACATTAATATGGTTGGATTGTTTTAAGATAGAAATCTTTTTAGCTAACTGGTTGCTCTTCATGCTTCCGATATCATTACCTTCAATGATTACATCTCCTGAATCTCTCTCAATCAGTCTACTAATCATTGATAATACCGTACTTTTCCCAGCACCATTCGGTCCAATAAAAGAGGTAATCTTCCCTTTTTGGATTTTAATAGACACTTTGTCTACTACGTTTTTCGATCCATATAATTTAGATATATTCGATACTTCAATCATTTGCGATTCTCCTTTAGTAGAAGGTAGATAAAGTAAATTCCACCAATAAAGTTTATAATCACGCTAAGAGTAGTTGAGAAAGTAAATACTCTCTCTACGAGCAATAAGCCACCAACAAGAGCAATGATACTAATAATAATTGATCCAACAATTACATAAGAGTGCTTATATGTACGAATCACTTGATAAGCGACGTTGACCACAAGAAGGCCTAGAAACGTTATTGGGCCAACAAGTGCTGTACTTATGGATATTAAGATTGCTACTATTATTAACAATCGTCTTACCACAAAATCATAATTCACACCTAAATTAATCGCCGTTTCTCTCCCTAATGCTAATACATCTAAGTATTTCATAAATCGCAAGGAATATAGAGTAACGAGGATAATTCCAACAACGGCCATCGTTAATAAATCTGTTTCAACGTTATTGAAACTAGCAAACATCTTATCTTGAATAGACGCGTATTCATTCGGGTCAATTAATACTTGCAGAAACGTTGACATACTTGAAAACAGCGTTCCAAAAATAAGACCTAGTAGCAGAAGGAAATATAAGTTATTGCCTTCACGTTTGAATAATATTCGGTACAAAACACCTATAAACATAACCATCACCGCAATTGTGATTAAAAAGTTTATATTTTTATTTACAATTGTGAGATTGGTGGAGCCTAATAAAAATATTAGAGCTGTTTGAATTAACATATATAATGAATCTAACCCAATAATACTCGGAGTCAAGATTCTATTATTCGTAATCGTTTGAAATATAACTGTAGAGAATGCGATACTAAATCCTGTCAACACAATGGCAAAGATCTTTATTCCACGTTTCGGAAGAACATAATCTGGAAATCTACCCATATCCGTAAACATAAATATTCCAATAAGTGCAATAGCGATTGCTGTTAATATTCCAATTCTAGCTTTATCATTCATATGCCTTTCTCCTCATCAGTAAGTAAGCAAAGATCGCACTTCCAATTACACCTACAGTGAGACCAATTGGAACTTCATACGGATAAATGATTAATCGCCCGAATATATCACAGCCTAATATAAAGACAGCACCTAACAAGGCGGTATGACCTAAATTATTCTTTAAATGATCACCACGATATATAGATACAATATTAGGAACAATCAGCCCTAAGAACGGAATACTTCCTACAGTTAGAATAACGACTGCTGTAACCATTGCTACAATGATTAGACCAAAATTCACAACTCTCTTATAGTTCATACCTAAGTTAACGGCAAAATCCTCACCCATGCCAGCCACAGTGAACTTATTGGCATAGAGATACGCAATGATCACAAGCGGCACACTAATGTAAATCAGCTCATAACTGCCCTTCATAACACCAGCAAAGCTTCCTTGTAACCAAGCGGACATACTTTGCATCATGTCATGCTTATAAGCGAAGAATGTAGTAATTGAGCCAATTATGCCACCGAACATCAAGCCAACTAAAGGAATGAATATGGCATCTTTAAATTTGATATTGTCGAGGATCTTCATAAAGATAAGCGTACCTAGTAAAGCAAAAATAAAAGATATTGTTAGTTTCGTAAGCATTGTTGCTGCAGGGAATAGTAACATGCTTACTAGAATACCTAAACGAGCTGAATCCATCGTACCTGCTGTAGTCGGAGATACAAACTTATTTCTAGTGAGCTGCTGCATAATAAGTCCGCATATACTTAAGCTAACACCAGCTATAATTATACTCACTAACCGAGGTACTCGGCTGATTATCAGTACATCCCATTGTTCCTTCGTAAGAGTGAATACGTCCAATGGTGATATATTAGTTGCCCCGATGAAAAGGCTTGTTATAGATAATATGATTAACATTACAAATAAATATCTCTTCTTCATTGGTAGCCTCTCTTACTAATCCTGCCATAACTATGACGTTTTTTTATCCTCTATAAAGATTATCATTCTCAATTACTTTTGTAAAAAATATAGGCTGCTATAGCGTAAATCGCGAAGCCATTATTTTTTACGTGTGTATACTGAAAATATAACTTACACATTAAATGATAATGATTATCATTACTGTTTGTCAATGATTATTTAATTATTTTAATAAACAGACTATTAAATTGATAATTTTGTCATATTTTAGTTGGTTTTCTACAAAAAAATCGACCGTTATCAAATACAGTCGATTTTTTTCTAATGCTATTCATCAGCATCTAGATTATTCAATTCGTTTCTCCCTAAAATATTCATTGATTCAATATGGCTTCGAGTTCCCTCATCACCTAATTCATGAAGCTTTTCATACAAGTGAATTAAAGTCTGATCATACAAATCATTCGCTTCATCATAATGATATTCTAGAAAAGGAATATGGGATCTTACATACGTTTTCATATCATTGTTGTAAAGCTCATTTGCAATTTGCTTAACATCTTCATATTGTTCATCAGTAGCATGAATAATGAAATGTCCGCCTTGTTCTGGTGCATCCACTGAGATCTTTCCACCTTGTATATCTACATAGTATATATTTGTATTTCCATCCATAGTCCATCATCTCCTTTATTAAGAAGATTTACTATAGGAGCATATTTTACACCTTACACATTCTTAGTAAATAAATGAAATAACAGCTAAACTATAGATTAGATTTCTTTCATTCATTTAAAAGCTTTTTTGCGTTAAATCTTTTACAACTTTGTCCATAACTTTATCAAGTGTAATTGGATCTGATAAGTAAGATGTACGTTCATCTAAAGGCAGTACTCGATTATTTTTTACAGCAGGTAAATTCATCCAGACCGAACTGTTTTGGACTTGGTAATCCCCTTCAGCATGATTACTATAATAAATATAATCTCCAGCATACTGAGGAACGCTTTCCAAAGGTACTTTCAATACAGCCACTTGATTAATGATATTTTGTTGTACAAGATCCGGAGCTCTCAATTCTAGCGCATCATAAATTACTTCTCCCCCATGTCCAGCTTGATTTCCGTACACACGCACACCTTCAGAGCTGCTTTCTATGATGGATATAGTCTTGTCCCGCATAACTTTCTGAACAAGTTCTTTATTAATTGCTACTTTCTCTTCCCACTTTGTTAACCAGGCCTCTGCTTCTTTTTCTTTGCCTACTAACTGTCCAAGAACAGTCATTTTCTCAAGATAATCTCTTTTGATCCAGTCAAATGCCACAGTAGGGGCAATATCTTGGAGTAATGGTATATTCTTATCTGTCGTTTCTGTAATAATCAAGTCAGGTTCTAGCATCATGATTTCATCTATTGCATCACTTGTGACAACTTCTGTTCCTTCAAGCATTCCTTTGAAATAAGGATTATCAAATGCTAATTTAGGTACTGCTACAGGTTTAACTCCTAGCTGCAAAAGATAGCCAACATAAGTTGATGACAATACCACTACTTTTTTCGGATCTTTTGGTACTTCAACTGATCCATTATCTGCTTCAAAAGCAAATGTAGCCTTCTCTAGCTTGATTTCTTCTTGACTCTCTTCTTTATTATTATTACAAGCACTCATTATTAAACATATACATACAAGCATGATTATCCATGCATAATTTTTTAAATTCATTACAAAGTCAACCTCTTCTAAAATAACTCATTGACCTTATTGTATAGTAACATTCGTACTTATACTAATGTGAAACTTTGGAAGATGAATATGAAGATTGCGAAAAAAGTTTTTTATCCATTAACGTAGTTTTTTATGACTAGTAAAAATGATTCATAAAAATTAAAAATTTATTAATGTTAAAAGAAGGATTTTTTTACATTTGTAAGAATATATACAATTAACAGTTGAAATGAATGACCATTCATTTTCCTGTTGCTTTATCACTCTAACTAAATGGAGGTTATGTATGAACGAATTTGCTACGTCATTAGCAGGACTAAAAAAGAGGAAAGGAGTGTTTATAGCCCTAATTGCTGTATTACTTGTTCCGCTGATATACGCAGCCATTATACTAACTCCATCATGGGGTCCCTATGACAACTTGTCGAACTTACCAGTAGCAGTGGTCAATAAAGACAAAGGCGCCATGTCTGGTAACGACCCAATTAATGTTGGGGAAGATTTAGTAGCTGACTTAAAGCAGAGCAAATCGTTAGGGTGGCATTTCGTCAACCAAGAAGATGCTGACAAAGGAATAAAAAATTTAAAGTATTACATGGTGATTGAAATACCGGAAAATTTCTCTCAAGATGTAACAACGGTATTAACAAAGAATCCCAAAATACCAGAACTAACGTACACACAAAATGAAGGGCTGCATTTTATGGCGGCTCAAGTAACAAAAAGTGCAACTGAAAGAATTCGTGAACAATTGGCTAACAAGATTACTGAAACATATGCCAAGAATATGTTTGCTCAACTAGAACAAGTTGCAAACGGATTCAAAGATGGTGCCGATGGTTCTACTAAGCTTCACAAAGGTTCTGTTGCTCTTCAAAAAGGAACGGGGCAAATTCTACAATCTCTTCAGTCAAAATCAGGCGATATTAACAAACTTGCTGCTGGTACACAAGAATTAAAAGCTGGTACTGGCACTCTCCTACAATCTCTTCAGTCAAAATCGGGTGATATTTCAAAACTTGCCGCTGGTACACAAGAATTAAAAGCTGGTACTGGCACTCTCTTACATTCACTCGAATCAAAATCAGGTGACATCAATAAGTTAGCTGCAGGAAGTGCACAACTGCAAAATGGTACAGCACAATTATTAAAAGCCATGCAAGATGGTTCTAGCAACGTAAACAAATTAGCCACTGGTGCGAAAGATTTAGCAGCGGGTTCACAAGGTTTAGCTACTGGCGCGAAAGGTTTAGCCACTGGCGCTGAAACTTTTGCAACGGGAGCAAAAACTTTCACATCAGGATCTAAAAATTTCGCTGATGGATCGAAATCTTTTGCTACAGGAGCGAAATCTTTTGCTACTGGTGCAAAGACCTTTGTAACTGGCTCTAAAGGACTTGCAACTGGTGCGAAATCTTTACAATCTGGTTCATCACAAGTTTTAGAAGGTTTAAAACAAGCTCAATCTGGAAGTGGTGAACTATCTCAAGCACTTACTAAATTGTCTCCAGGAAGTAAACAAGTAGCTGATGGTGTAACAGCTGTTAACTCAGGTGCTGGGCAACTAGCTTCTGGAGCAAATCAAGTAACTTCTGGTTTAGAACAATTAGCTAATCACCCTGAACTAGGTCCAGTTCTAAACAATAGTCCTGAATTCCAAAAGCTATTGCAAGGAAGCAAATCCGTATCAGCTGGGCTCAATAAGCTGGCAACAGACGCAGGTTCTTTAAAAGCTGGCGCTAGCCAAGTTGCTGATGGACTTGCAAAAGCATCACCTGGTGCACAAACATTAAATGCTGGGATTGACAAATTAGTTGCTGGGCAAACACAGGTAACTCAAGGTGCTGGACAACTAGCTTCTGGAGCTGGTCAATTAGAAGCCGGAGCTGATCAATTAGCTGATGGTGCAAACCAATTAGAGCCTAGTGCATCACAATTAAACGCTGGGGCTACACAATTAAATGCTGGAGCAAGCCAACTAGAGCCAGGTGCATCAAAGTTAAACGATGGTGCTACACAACTAAATGCTGGAGCAAGTAAAGTTACAGTTGGAGCTACTACACTCGCTAATGGAAACGCTTCCCTCAATACAGCTTGGGGTACTTTAACTAAATCTGTTGCTACAATTAATGGTGGCATGACAACGATTAGTTCCGGTAACAAAACAGTAAGTAAAGGTTGGAGTGCATTAACTTTCGGTGCTAGAAAATTAAATAGCGGCATAGTTCAAGTCAATGCTGGAAATCAAACTGTAAAAGCTGGTTGGAATGCGTTAACGATTGGTGCTAGACAATTAAACAGCGGCATGGTTCAAGTCAATGCTGGAAACCAAACTGTAAAAACAGGATGGGGTGCATTAACAGAAGGTGTGCAGAAAGTTGATAACGGTATTAGCCAAATTGAAAGTGGTAGTAAGGAATTGTCAACAGGTTTACAAGGTGGTGCTGATCAAGTAAGCGCTATTCATGCAACAGATAAGAACATTACACAGTTCTCTTCCCCTGTTGAATTGAAAGGTAAAGCAATTAATACATTCCCATTCTATCGATATGCCAATGCTCCATATATTCTTTCTCTTGCTCTTTTCGTAGGTGCATTAGCATTAATACTGTTATTTGATGTACGTAAACCTGAAGATCTTAATGTTTCAAGTGCAAAATGGTACGGAACCTTATTTGCAAAAATGGCCGGATTTGCAGCCATTCAAGCAGTGGTCATGAGTACATTTGCATTATTCTTTATTAAATTAAGCGTTATGAACGGTTTCTTATTAATACTATTCTCAATCATAGCTAGCATCACATTCCTAGCCATAATATTCTTCCTTGTAGCAATAGCAGGTAACATAGGTCGCTTTATTGCTGTTATCTTCGTAGTTCTTCAGCTTTCAACAACAGGGTCAAGCCTTCCGGTTGAAATGCTACCAGAAAACTTACGAAACTTAAGCAATTTCTTACCAATGCGACACTCCATCGATAGCTTTAGATCACTCATATCATTGGATAATACAAGCTCTGCTTGGGGAAGCATTACCACATTATTTATCTATCTTATTATCGCGGCAATACTTATTGCCATTGTTGCTATAATTCACGCAAGGAAATCAGGATCTGAAGCATCACTTGAAGCTTAAGGCTATATAATTAGAAAAGCGCAAGCGCCCGTTTTGCTCCGTATCTTCTTTCGCCCTTCGACTGAGATAAA
>NZ_JBALMO010000027.1:0-3547 GCF_036963345.1 Bacillus sp. JJ722 | reverse complement strand
AGGAGCTGGGCGCTGGAGCCAGACACCGCTTTCTTATCTTTTTAAAAAGACCTCTTGCGTTAAAAACGCAAAGAGGTCTTTTATTATACAAATAATTTAAACACAACTTTTTGATACTATTTCTCTCATATACTCTTCTAATTTTGGAATGACTTGATCATAGCTGAATTTTCTTGCTGTGGCTCTTCCATTTATACGTAAACGTTCTTTTATTAAAGGGTTACTTAATATTTCGGACACGCTTTTCACCAATCCTTGTATATCACCAGGGTCATTCAGTAAACAATTGTATCCTTGAAGTGTATATTCCTGAACTCCCCCACTGTTCGTCGCTACAACTGGCGTACCACAAGCCATCGCTTCTAAAGGAGGAAGCCCAAAACCTTCATACCAAGAAGTAAATAAAAGTAAATCTGCTTGCTGGTAACTATCCACTATGTCTCCTTGAAGCGGTTGAATCATATAATGGATAGGAAATACTGTTTCAATCTCCGGCTTTTGTTGACAAATCCATTTCACTTGAAAACGTAATCCATTCGACCATACTTGCTCTAATGCTTTCAATGCATCAGAGAATCCTTTAAAGCGTAACCCTGGGCTTCCTACTAATAAAATTATTGGAATTATAGACGCCTTTCGATCTGGTTTTGGTTTAAATAAGGTAATATCAATACCATTTGTTATAACAGGAGTATCTATAGCATATCTAGCTTTCAATACTTTCGCGACAAAAGAAGAAACACTTACTATTGGTACGCCCGCATTATAACAAAGGTCAAGACTACTTCTAATCCCGGGAATATATTCGTAATCTGGAATATCTCCAAATAATGATTCATGACCTTGTTCCCAATAGAAAACCTTTGTTTTCTTTCCTTTGAACTCCAATAGTTGATAGATCCATCCAACTACAACAATATCACAATCTTCCGTATGATCGGCTAGCAATTCTAGTGGAGAAACTAATACCTCTTCATCCACTGTAATTTCACTCCATGGCGGAAGAACTCTACTCCCTTCCTCACCTTTAAAATAAGCCGTGATATGATGACCACGTTTTCTTAACATTTGCATTTGAGTAAGAAGCATCTTTAACTCACCTGTTACACTATGGTGTGGCAAAACATAACCAATTTTTAACGGTTCTTTACTTACACTGGTTGTTTCAACTTGTTTCTGAACTCTTCGAGGATATATTTTAATTATATTAGCGCCATTATCACCAACATTCACTTGACTAAAGTGATAATCAAAGTCGACAAAATCAACAACAGTCCATCTACTTTTATGTCGTTCTAATGTATTGCCTAAGTATTCTTCTTGAGGTGCTGGATTGATTGGTGTGGAGACTATTAAGGAGGTATTCGTTATTTTTAGTAGGTCTTCTAACAGCTTCAGGCCTTCCTGTTTATCAAAATGCTCTAAAACATCGATAAGGAGAACGGTATCGTACTTCTGCTGTAGTTTGGGTAATACCGTGTAAATTTCACCGTAGTACATCTCGTTATATACATAATTATGAATTGGGTTTTGATATGCTTCAAAACCTTCGATTCCGTCAATTTTCACGCTCCAATCTTTCTTCTCATACCGTTCGTATGGTATGTCTAATACTTCACGTAATAGAACACCATACTTTCCAAAGCCGATTCCAATATCTAAAATCGACGTTGGATGATCAAGTAACACTAAATCAATAATAGCCGGGGTTGCTTGATACCAGCTTGTTGGCATTACTAGTTCACCTCATTTATTCATTTTACAAGTAAGACAATTGTTATTTGCTTTACTAAATGCAAAATTTCTCGCCTTAGCAAAATTATCTTCCCACTCGAAATCATAGATTTGATCTGTATAGGTTCTGACAATTTCTTTAGTATGATCACTTGAACCGGTATCTACAATAATAATTTCATCAACTAAAGAAGCTACACTTTTTAGGCAACGTGAGATAACTTTTTCTTCATTTTTCACAATCATACATAAAGAGACCGAAACCACTTGATCCTCCTCCTATTGACTATTCATTTAAATGTATGCAAGAAGAGTTATATTATTTCCTGTACATTTTTGTAACGCACTGTTTCTCTTCCATAAACCTAACTTCCTACATGCAAAATCTCAGTCTCTTTATTAACCAGAATTAATTGAGTTTTCATAGATACAAAAAAAATAAGCATTTACTGTGGTAAAATGCTCATTAACTTTATTATGTTTATACTAATCTTTGAATGGATTTATAGTTTTCTCCTCTTCTTTTGCAGCAAACGAATATTTCTTGCCTACTTTTGTTTACTGCTCACATTCTCTGTTAAGTATTCAAAATGGTGTATATATATATCAGAATTCAAAATAACTTCTACGGTTTGGCCATTATTAAATTGGAGTAGTTCATGAATGGGGTTGATAGATCGAATAGTGGAAGAATTTTTAAATAAACGATATTGATATAAGATGTAACAAATGGTTGCACACTTAAAAGGCAACGTTCTAAATATTTCTCTTCATCTTTCACAATCATGCACAAGCTAACGGAAGGTTCTTTCATTGTTGTACCTCCTTTTGTCGCTTTAGATTTTCTTTTGCAATACACCTATTTCGCTCGCGAGCCAAGGCCTGCTACTACATATAGCTTTGTACAATTGTGGGTAACATTGCTGTAAATGAATTAACGCATCTATACATATGTTCAAATATTTATCATTATGAAAGGTATTCTGTGATAGTTTTTGAATTTCATTTAGATATTCATAAATCTTCTGTTGAGATACATCTAATTCAATGTTGCAATACTTATTTCTTGGGGATCGCTTAACTATTTGAACATCACTAAGAAGCTTAAAAGATACAGCAATGTTTTGTTCCAAGGTATCTCTCTCAATTTTGTGTAAATCATACAATCCAAGAACACTTATAAATTTCACCATAAATAATAAATACTCCTCAACAAACCCCTGCCATTTAATATCGCTTTGTATTGTTTGTTTGTCATCTCTGGAACTGTTGCTTTTTAGATCATTGCATCTTCCCTCATCATCAACATTTACGACAATCACTTGAATCATCCTTACTACAATCGCAACTGCCACTAGAATCTTCTTTACAACAACANNNNCTTTTATATTATTTTTATCAAGTAACATAATATCTTCTAATTTAAGCTGGAGCATGATTTGAGATTTAACAATAGTTCGCAACATTTGATTAACGCTATCATTAATCGATAAATAATCACATAAATCTTTAGGCTTACTTTTTAAGAAATATTGTAGTTTCTCTCCCTCTGCATTTAATACATGTGAAAGACCCATTTCCTCCATCGCAACGGATGCTAAAAGCAAGTTAATAGCATCATTTCGGTTAACGGAATCAAATGATTTAATATTTGGGATATTAGGTGAAGACAAAGACATATAGTTCTCTCCTCTCGAGTAAAAAACTTGGTCCATAAATCTGGAAGAAATCATTTCTTCCTACAGTACGCTCGTCACTAGGCATTTGTGCATGTACAAATGCAGAAAATCCGCCACCAATAAAGTGAAACTTT
>NZ_JBALMO010000026.1:0-45185 GCF_036963345.1 Bacillus sp. JJ722 | reverse complement strand
CTATATAACACTGTATGGATTTTTTCTAACGTATCATAAATCACATCCTTCAGAAGCATGTTTTTTGATTTATAATGGGCATAAAATGTTGAACGATTTACACCTGCTTTTCTTGCTATGTCTTCTACCTTTATGTTTTCGTATGAATGCTTCAATAAAAGTATGAGTAACGCTTCTTTTAAATAAGCTCTTGACCTCTCAGCACGTGGATCCTCCATGCAATCACCTTTCTCATTCACCAAATTTCACCAACCAAACTTCTGATAACTTTTACATTTATTATTGTTTCTCTAATCATCTGATTTGCAAAGGGAAAAATCAGTAGTGAAATCAAATAAAAATGAAATACATTCATTAGTATTCAAACTTATGTACATGATTTATCGGAACGACTAACGTAATTTTATATATAACCCTCTAAAATGGATGAGCTTTTAAAAGAATAAAAAAGGTTCCATTATATATATCAATAAAATGGAACCTTTTTTATTCTTTTATATTATAAGTTAAATTTATAACTTATAACTCGTTTTAATTTCAAAAAAACAAATACTTTCACAATTCTTACAAAGCCTCTTCATTATCAGCTTCTACAACTATAGGCGAGCCAAACTCTGTTTGGAAAAGCTTTCTTATAGACTCATCTTTCAAAACGGATACATCCATACCGATTGATTGAACATTAAAGCTTTTTTGTGCTTCTCGACATAATTTAAACATCTGTTCAACCATTGTCATTGAAACGATCTGATCATCAATCATCATTTTCCACTGACAAATAATAGTTCCATTTTCTTTAATAGCTGATACGTCCAAACTCGAATGTTTTTGTGAGATACTCAAATGCACTTTCTCTTTCTCTTCATTGGGAGGTGTAGATAGTAAAAAGCTACCTTCACCTGTAATATCAAAAATAGAATTTACTGGTAGAAAATGTGTTTCTGGAGCTTTAACAGTTCCTCCATTTATCTTAATTTCACCAGAAATCATTGATAGAAACGTATATTGTTTAGATTCATATTCCCACTTACCTGACATTATTACTTCTTCTACTGCAAAATAGTTATTAGATGTAAGCTGCTTACGCTTAGCACCATCTTCCTCTATTACAATATAACGTTCTTGAACCTCTACATGAGGAACTGTTGTTACAGCTAAAGAATCTTCAATGTGTAGAGGTCTTTTTTGTCCACTATCATCTTCACGTTCATAGTCATATAAGCGATATGTTGTATCCGAACTTTGTTGAATTTCTAATACAACTACCCCTTTTGTTAATGCATGAACTGTACCGGCTGGGACAAAGAAGAAGTCTCCTTTTTTGACACGTTTTCTTAAAAGCACATCATCCCATTGTTGGTTAGAAATTAAATTTGTAAGTTCCTCATGGGTATTAGCCTGATGACCGAAAATTATTTCAGCGTTTTCTTCACAATCAACAATATACCAGCATTCGGTTTTTCCATAGGGAACATTTTCTCGTTCTTGTGCTTGTCGATCATTAGGGTGTACTTGAACAGACAAATCATCCGCAGCATCAATCCATTTAATAAGTAAAGGAAAACTATTTGTAGTATCTACCCCAAATAGTTCCGGATGTTCTTTCCATAAATCTTCAAATAATACGCCCGAAAACTCACCTTCTGATACAACACTTTGCCCTACCGAGTGAGCTGATACAGTCCACGCTTCGCCGAGTGGATGTACATCGGAAGTCTCAAACCCATACTCTTTTAACCGGCTGCCTCCCCAAATACGCTCCTGTAAATGTGGATTTAATTTGATTGATTGCATTTTTTTCTTTAACAAAATAAACCTTCCTTTCAGCAGCTACTTTACTTTTTCAACTTTTTCTAAAATACACTGTTTAATAGACTTAAGTTTATCTTCACTTTCTTGTTTTGAACGACCCTTTGCTTCAAAATACACTTTGATTTTTGGCTCGGTACCAGAAGGTCGTAAACAGAACCATGATCCATCTTCCAGATAATATTTTAAAATATTTGACTGTGGTAGTTTGATATCAGCAGTTTTTCCATCATTCATTGAAATAGATTTGCCCTCAAGATAATCTTCCATATGAACAACATTCATCTTTCCAATAACAGATGGTGCATTCTCGCGGAAGTCATTCATAATGTTCTGAATTTTACTGATTCCATCTTTTCCTTTCAACGTGAAAGAAATTTGCTCTTCTCGATAGAAAGCGAACTTCTCATAAATAGTCATTAAACGTCCATACAATGATTTACCTTGAAGCTTATAGTGTGCAGCCACTTCACATATTAATAAAATAGCTTGAACCGCATCTTTATCACGTACAAAATCACGAACAAGATATCCGTTACTTTCTTCATAGCCAAACTGAAATACATACTCTCCTGTCTCTTCATATTGACTTATCTTCTCAGCAATATATTTAAAGCCTGTTAAAACATCAACAGTTGTTAATCCATATGAATCCACTATTGCTCTACCTAAATCAGAAGTAACAATCGATTTTAAAACTACACTATTTTCTGGTAAAATACCTTGTTTCTCCTTTTCAGATAAAAGATAATCAACCATAAGTGCGCCTGTTTGATTTCCTGTTAATACAACGAAATCACCCTCATCATTTCGAACTGCTACACCAACGCGATCCCCATCAGGATCAGTAGCAACTAGTATATCTGCATCTATCGCTTGTCCATATTGAATAGCTATTGTAAATGCATTACGTTCTTCAGGATTTGGAGACTCTACTGTAGAAAAATTAGGATCAGCCACTTCTTGTTCTTTAACAACCGTTACATGATTAAAGCCTACTGCTTCTAAACTTCTTCTAACAGGCATATTTGCTGCTCCATGAAGCGGAGTGAAAACAATCTTTAAATCATCGCCAGCAAGATTGATTAATTCAGGATTAATGATAACCGTTTTTAATTGTTCGATGTATTCCTTATCTATATCCTCGCCAATTATTCGTAGCAATCCTTTTTCTAATAACTCATCTTTGCTTGCTACTTGGATGGTTAATTCATTTTCTATTTCATTCATATAATGCATTACTTTATCAGCATCTTTTGGAGGCAATTGACCACCATCTTCACCGTACACTTTAAAACCATTGTATTCAGGTGGATTATGACTAGCCGTTATTACAATTCCACGATAGGTTTGTAAATGTCTTATAGCGAATGAAAGCTCAGGCGTAGGACGTAAACTTTCAAAAACATAAGTTGTAATACCATGAACTCCTAGTGTACTTGCTGCTTCCATCGCAAACTCTTTTGACTTGTGACGTGAATCATAAGCAATAACTACACCTCTCGTTTTTGCTTCTGTACCTTGTTCAACAATAGAGCGAGCTAGACCTTCTGTAGCTTTACGAATTGTATACTTATTTAGGCGATTTGTCCCAACACCTATTTCAGCACGAATACCAGCAGTCCCAAATTCTAAATTTTGATTAAACTGATCTTTTATAGATTCTTCATCGTCTTTCATGCTATCTAACTCTTCTTTAAGTTCTGGTTCTAATCGATTAAATAGAACCCATCTTTCATACTTTTGCTTCCATTCCAAAATAAACAACACCTTTTTTATAAGTATTTAAAATGAAAAATTCTATACTTATACAATCATCGTTAAATGGTAGCCCCCTCTATCTTTAGCTAAGATAGAGGGGGACATATTAAACCGTTCTTTCTTTTTCACTTTATTAATTTCTTACAAAAGCTTGTAGTATTGCAATTTCCTTACCATCGTTCTTGCAATTTCTAATTGTGTATTGCTTCACTTGCTCAGGAACGATGAACGTTTCGCCGTAACGAACGGAAAATGGATTAAATGAACCATCTAAACTCTCGACAACGGCTTCTTCACCTTCAACCATCATGAGCATATTAACACTATCGAAAGTCTCTATATTCACTTTATCTTTAAACCAATAACGTCTAGTTTCAATGAATTCTAATTCATGTAGCCCTGTTATTTCTACTTTTTCATTTTCATCTTCTTTGATTGTTTTAAATGGATTGATTAAGTTTTCCTTGGCCCAAGTAGTGTTGAAGTCCATTCGTACATTGGCCTCTCCATGATCTAAATGAACTGGACGTGGAATTCCATCAAGTCCTAGTCGCTCCCAATCCCAAAGTTTAAATGTAAATGTATTTGGCGTAGCACTAATTTCTAACACGACAGTATTTGGTCCTCCACAGTGGATTGTACCAGCTGGAATGGAATAATGATCGTGCTTTTTAACAGGAAATACATTAACATGCTTTTCATCAGGGAAGCGATAGTTTCCTTTTTCCGCTTTTCTTAAATCAGCAAATAGTGCTTCTTTCGTTGTATCATCTTTTACACCTAGATAGATTGTAGAATCCTCTTGTGCATGTAGAATATAATAGCTTTCATTTTGTGTATAGTGGACACCGAATTTATCTTGAGCATATTCAAGCAATGGATGAACTTGAAGGCTCAAGTTTCCGCCTCCTACTGTGTCTAAATAATCAAAGCGAATAGGGAAATCTGTACCGAATCTACCATATACTCTTGTTCCAAGTAACTCTTGCGGATAATGATGAACTACATTGACAGCAGGTACTTCTATTTGGACATCACCAAAACGAAGAATTAAGCTATTTTCCTCAGGTACTCCATCAAATGCCCAACCATAGTTAGCCTTGCTTGGATCAAGGTTAAATTTCTCTTTCATCCATTGTCCGCCCCACACACTTTCATCAAAGTATGGAACAACGCGGAATGGTTGACTAGCTACTTCTTTAAGTGCTTGACGGAAATCTTGACCAGAAACCATTTTTGGATTGTTTTCAATATGTGTATCCAATAAGAAATCAATTTGATTGAAAACTTTTTTCTTCTGACGATCTGCTAATCGCCATTCAAAGAAATAACCACGTTTGTATTTTCGTAACTTATCTTCATTCTCATTGTTTGCTTTCCAGTTCGGCGTGCCGGCACGATGACGTAATTGAATTTCCCATCTTGATAAATCAGCATAAACGAGTAAGTCTGGTTTTGGTACAACAACAGTAGCACCCGTTCCATATACAACAACAAGTCCCTCTGTCTCATTTATCTCTTTTTGTACTTCTTCAAGCTTGGCTTTATCAAAGAATTCATCTATCTCATGATGTGATACTAATCCAAATACTCGATCGTCTGTCAGATTACGTTGAATCATATTCGTAACAGTTTCACTATCAAAAGAAACATCATCGGAAAAAATCACCTTTGCAGGTTCCAATTTCTCAATAATTTCTTTAACAATTTCCTCATTACGTACACCAGGATAACTTTCAATCGCAAGAATTAACTGAGATTTTTCAATTTCTCTGATTGTCTCTTTTAGCTTTGAAAGAATGCTTTCATAACCTTCCCAAGCAGTGTTATAATTTTTGATTGAAACTTCAGGTCTTACATCATAATTTGTCACTGACTCTCATGCTCCTATCTTAAAAAAATAGGCGTAATAAATTACGCCATTATTTTTCATTTTTAAAGTGAATTAATTTGGCAATATTCTCAGCAGTTCGTTCAAGATTATCTAATGTTTGTGCAAAAGCCGTTTCGCGGTTCGTAATCCCTGATACAATTGGGAATAAAACATCTACTCCATGATCGTGAACGAGTTGACTTTCAGCTCCTAGACTTCCAGCTAGCGCGATGACAAACGCGCCCGATTTTTTAGCGGCTTTCGCTACTCGTATCGGTGTTTTACCCATTATTGTTTGTCCATCTAAACGACCTTCACCAATAATCACGATATCGGCATTTTCTAAAAATGAAGCCATTTTTACCTTTTCCATTACAAGTTCGGCACCATTGCATATTTCTGATTGGAAAAAGGTTAGTATTCCTGCACCCATTCCTCCAGCCGCACCTGCACCTTTAGTAGAACTAATGTCTTTTCCTGACCATTCATTTATTAACTTACCGTAATGTGTAAGAGCTTTGTCTAGCTCCTTTACCATTTCAGGTGAAGCTCCTTTTTGTGGTCCAAAAATATGTGAAGCACCATTTGGTCCAAATAAAGGATTTTCTACATCACTTGCAATCTTAAATGTAGTCTTTTTAAGTCGTTCATCCATTTCAGTAGCATCAATGGTAGCAATTTTACGTACATTAATTCCACCAACAGGAACTTCATTTTGCTGTTCATCTAAAAACTTAATACCTAAGGCTTGCAACATACCTACACCACCATCATTGGTCGCTGTTCCGCCTAATCCGATGATGATATTTTCTACTCCTTTTTCTAGAGCAGATAAGATGAGTTCGCCAACTCCTTTAGATGTTGTATGATAAGGGTCTCTTTTGGATAGTGGAAGGAGATCGAGCCCAGCAGCTAATGCTGACTCGATCACCGCTGTCTTGTTATCTCCTAAAATTCCAAATTTCGATTGAACCTTAACACCGTCTGGACCCGTTACATATTCTTCGTATACTGTCCCATTCGTTGCTTCAACAAGAATCTCCATGACTCCTTCGCCACCATCTGACATAGGAACGGTATGGACATCAGCATGTGGGATTATTCGCTTCCATCCATTTTTTATTGCATTTGCAACTTCTTTTGCAGTAGCACTTTCCTTAAATGAATCTGGTGCGATTACAACTTTCATTGTCACCCATCCTTCTAAATCTTACTTTTCTTCTTTCAACCAAATAGCTTCATATGGACGGAGTACAACTTTTCCGCTTAAGATTCTACCATCCATTAAATTAGTTCCTGCTACCGGAAGCTCAACCATTTGATCATGACAATCAACATTGACAATTCCGTAAATGCATTCTTCATCATTTTCTCGTTTCAATGCAAAAAACTTAGTTCCTAAATCTACAACTGTTTGTGAAGCATATGGAGAAAATGCGCTGTGCTCTCTACGTATCTTTGTTAATTGTTTCATACCAGAGAAGATTAGTTTTCTTCGTTGATTTGTTTCTAACTGTTGTACTAATTCGTTATACTCCAGCTTTTCACGATTAATTCTTCGATTAATCCCTGACTCCTCTAAGCCTTTATAATCATTTTGTGACCCTAATAATGAATGATAATAAATAGCTGGTACACCGATACTCATTAATAAAATCGCATGCGCAGCTAGGATTTTTTGAATAATTAATTCATCTGTTGTATCTTCACCTTTATTAACTAGAGCATCTCCATAGTTAATGTTTAATTCGTATACCGATTGGCTACCGTCTGGATTTGTTTTATAAGATGCTCTTCCGCCGTTCGTTTTCACTTTCTCGATTAAGGCATCGATTTCATCATCACTTAAAATACCAGTAACTGGTCGCATTCCAATTCCATCATGACTAGCTAAGAAGTTAAAATAAGTGGATGTATCAGATACTTTTGAAATGGTTTTTGCCCATTCCGTCATTTTCGAAGCATCATGGCTTGTCATTGAATGCAAGACAAGTGGTGGAAGCGAGAATTGGTAAACCATGTTAGCTTCGTTTTTCCCATCACCAAAATAACTAATATTCTCTTCATGAGGTACGTTTGTTTCAGTAATAATTTGCATATTCGGTTGAAGATAATCGAAGATCAATCTCCACATCGAAATAATGGCATGCGTTTGCGGCAAATGCATACAAGATGTGCCTGTTTCTTTCCATAGGAATCCAATCGCATCTAACCTAATACTTGTTGCACCTTGTTCCGCGTAATAAAGAAGAACATCTGTTAATTCAAGCAAAACTGAAAAGTTCTTAACGTTAACATCAATTTGGTCTTCACTAAAAGTTGTCCAAATTTCTTTCTCTCCATCAACACCATCATATTTATGGAATAACGGAGATGTTCTCGGGCGCACAACATTAGCTGTGTCAAAATCCATTTCTTTCTCAACAAAGAATTCTTTATACTTCGGATCATTATTTAAGAACTTTTGAAACCATTCACTCGATTTAGACATGTGATTAGCAACAAAGTCTAACATTATTCTAAAATCATTGGAGAAGGAACGAATATCGTTCCAATCTCCTAATTCAGGCGCTATCTTTCGATAATCAGTTACAGAGAAACCATCATCTGATGTAAAAGGGAAAGTTGGTAGCAAATGTACATCTGTGATTGTTTCCTTTGCATAATTATTTAAAAATGTATGCAATGTTTGTAAAGGAGCTTCGCCTTTTTTATAAATGCTATCTCCGTAAGAAATCAGATATATGTTTTCTTCTGATAAAACATTTGTATCCTTCTTAATTTTCGTAGCATATTTAGAAACACAGCTCATCATTTCAGTTACATATTCTTCTTTGAACTGGTCTGAGTAGATTTCCTTTAACTTTTCTTCAATTTTACTTTTCAATAATTGATCCATTCAGAACCACCTTCTATTTCATCATAATTGTCACGTAATCTTTTGGTTGAAGAACAACTTTAGATTCAGTGATTTGTTCTACTTTTTCCTCTGCCATTGATACAATCCATTTTTCTTGTAGTAAATCGGATTGAATCGCTACCTCTTGTACTGTTTCTGTTGGGTTGAATAAACGGATGACAACCGAATCATCGCTCCATGCTTTTTTACAAGTACTCATAAATACTGCCGCATTATCAATATTAAATAATGATTGTTCTCTTGGTAGCTTGTCTACTGGGTAAGGAATTTCAAAACGCTCTAGTCTTTCCTCAAACGTATTTAGTTTTTGCAATTGATAGCTTTCTTGATGCACTTCAAATAAATTAGCTAATTCGTATAGTTTTTCAGATTGAATGTCAGTTTGAGCTGTATAAATAGCGTATTCAAACTCCATTTCCTCTAACATTTGACCATCTGGCGTATAAACGACTTTGTTATTGATACCAGATGCTCTACCTGGACGCCATAATAAATCATCTTGTCCTAATAATCCGTTGCTGCGGAATAATGTTAAGCTTAACTCGTCTGTTTCTGGAAGAACTTCATATTCTTTAATTCCACCTACCAAAACAGCATATGTTTGCTTTCCATCAGATAAAGCAACAATGTTTTCTAATGGGTAGATTGGAACTGGTGCTTCCACGAAGCCTGTTTCTCTCCATGTTGCAAGGTATGGGTTCGTAACAGAACGTTCCATTAAACTATATCCTTGGTCAGCATAGGATTTTTCAGGGTTATTTATATTTGATTTCAGAAGTACTCTAACTCTATGGTCTTTCACATTGTTATCAATCGTATGGCGAACGCGTAAGAATGACTCATCTGCACGTAATTCTAGATCTGTAATGATTTCAAATGATGTTGATTGTTTGTTTTCTTTTCGTTCTTCAATATCTTGTGGAAGGACAATTTGATGTTTAATTGTCATCTTCGCAAAGTGTGGACTAGTTTCAACATTTAATAATTCTGGTTTCTCCATATAAAGTGGTGAATCGCCTTTTAATGGAGAGAAGTCAAATGAATCCCCAGCATCTGCAACATTTTCAAATCTAATAAAGTCAACTAATGTTGTTTGCTCATCTTTATTAAATAACGCTAGTTGTCCATTTTCTATAGAAACACTTAAGTGATTATTTTCGATTTCATTTACTTGTTTAGTAACAAGTATGTTCATTTCTTCACTAACTGGTTTTACGATATATGCTGCGTAGCCCATTGCTGGAATGCTGTCAGCTTTCACTAATAATTCTGTACGATAATAATTAGGAACATCTACTTCTTTTTCTCCTTTTGCAGTTACAATGACTTGTCTACCACCAAGAAGCATTTCTTGTTTTAATGTACTGAACTCTACTGCTTTTCCTTCACGATCTAGAAGTTTAAACTGATCTTCATTCGTAAACACGACAGCTTTTGTCATACCTGTAAATGCTTGAGGGTTTGTATTAAATACCGTTACAATGTTTGATTCATTTAATTCTTTACCGACAGCATTTGTAATTTGCTTCTTCAATAAATTAATTAGATCTTCTGTAATGCGCATTGCACTCGTTAATCGGATGACAATATCATGGTTTGCATCGTCAGAGTTCGAAGCGCCGATACCATTGTGAGCTTGACAGTCAAAGATTTTTTTCCAGATGATATCTAACCATTCTTGTGGGTACTCTAACCCGTTTTGTTGCGCGATGATAGCTAATGGTTCCAAAATATTGACAACTTTATTTTCTACTAAATAGTTAAGTCGTTTCATATCATAACGTTCTGAACGACATGTGTTGTGAATTCTTGATTTCTGACATGCAAGTAATTCACCTTCAATCACGTTTTGGAATTTAGGATCTTTCCAAGCGTCTTCCATAAATGTTTCAAAATCAGAAAGAACAAATTCATACGGTGAATCTAATTCATTTAACTCTTTAATCACTTGCGGGAAATGACGACGAACTAATACTTGGTCTCCACCAGCAGGTAAAAGTAAAACATCTGTATTTGTGTTCATTTCACTTAGTCTATCAAGAATCGGCATTAAGCGATCTTGAACGTATGCTGGATCACTGCTTAGAAATTTACCAGGACCATAACCGAAGAAAATATTATTTGTTTTAATCGATTCACCATTTGGTGAAACCCAATTAAAGTTTAAATCTTTCTCAATTTGATCATTGTAAACACCGCGTTGGAAAACGCTATGTTCCATACCAAATTCTTTAAAGATAGAAGGGAAATAAGCATGTTGTCCGAAAATATCTGGGGAATATCCGATTGACATACTATGTCCCATTTCTTCTCCCATTTTATATCCATAAAGTAGGTTTCGAATAACAGCTTCTGTTTTACCTAAAAGTGCATCTGCTTGAGTGTACCAAGGACCGACGAATAATCTTCTATCCTCAATGAGCTTCATTAGACGTTCTTTGTTTTGTGGACGGATTTTCAAGTAATTTTCAATTACTGATAATTGAGCATCAAAGCAATAGCTTGTAAATTCTGGATCATTTTCTAACGTTTCGATTAAATAATCTAAGTTTTGAATTAACAGTACATGTGAATCTTCCATTGTAAAGTACCATTCATGATCCCAATGCGAATGTGCTACTACATGTACTTTTTTTGTTTTTTTCATTTTTTATAACCTCTTTCTTTATAAATCATTAATGGAAAGGGGACTAAAATTCAAATAGAGAAATAATGTAAATGTGCATTTATTTCTAGTTATTTGACCAAGTCCCCCTTAATTATTTATTTAGCCATTCTTTCTTTTCTTTTAATAATGGCGAAACGAACGAAAATATTAGCTAATGCAATGAATAAGATACCTACTAGCATTCCTGTTCCATAAGCCCAGAAATTTTCTACTAATGGCCAACCCCAAATTGCTGGAAGTGGATACCATTGTACGGCTCCTAGAACAACTGCTGTTACTGCTCCTAGAGAAGCACCAATCATATTGATCGAAATCGTAATAAGCGGATTTCGAAGCATAAATGGAATAGCACCTTCACCAATTGCTATAAATCCTAATATTAACGAAGTTGTACCTGTTACGCGTAGATTGTCATCAAATACACGTCTTTTTACAATATATTTGTCCAAAATGGTTGCTAAACCTAATCCGATTGGCGGAATAACAATTGCTAGTACCCTTGGTGTTAGTGGGAAAATATGATCTGCCGCTAAACCAATCGCAATAGCACCTGCTGCCTTGTTTACTGGTCCACCTAAGTCGAATGCTGTTAAACATGCAAAAATAATAGATAAGATAATCTCTCCAGAATCTTTGTTTTGAATAATCAATTCCTGTAACCAAGCATTTAATGCTCCAAACATAGGATCAACGACAAAGTAATTTAAAAAGAAAATGACAAGTACTGTGATTCCTGGAATAAGGAACATTGGTTTCATTGCTTGTAAATTTTTGTGTAAACGAATTTTTTCATTTAATAATTTAGCTACAAAACCTGCTACAATACCTATAATTAATGCTCCAAAGAAACCTGATGGAATTCCACCTTCTACTCCCCAAAGCGTATAATGTAATCCAGCTGCAAAAGCTCCACCGATAAATCCTGGTGCAATACCTGGACGATCAGCGATTGAGTAAGCTAGGAATGCAGCAAAGACTGGGTACATAAATTTCATAATCATACCACCGAATAAACCTAAAAAGTGAAGAATCACTATGATTTGATTCGGATCTGTTGCGTATTTAGGGTCACCAATTTCTGCTCCAAGACCAAAAGCCCCAGCTCCTAATTGGCTAATACCAATCATTAAGCCACCTGCAACTATGACTGGAATCATATAAGAAATACCGGTCATTATACCTTGAATGATTTGTGATAAAACTGACTGTTTTCCTTTTGAGACTTGTTCTCCTTCTTCATTATCTTGAACAATACCATCTGGGTTGTTTAAAACTTTCGTAATCATTTCTTTTGCGTTTCTTAAAGGATCTGCTACTCTTCTTTGAATATATGGCATTCCATTAAAACGACCTTTATCTTTTGCTGCGATATCAGTAGCAAAAATGACCGCTTCTGCTCCTTTTAACACTTCAGGAGTAATTTTATCTTCAATTCCATTAGCACCTTGTTTCTCAACTACAACTTGAACACCAAGCTCCTTACCAGCTTTTTCAAGCGCTTCCGCTGCCATATACGTATGAGCAATACCTGTTGAACAAGCTGTTACAGCTACAATCTTTCTTGTGTATTCCACAGGTGCATCATCTTTAGCAAGTTGATGATCCAAAGCTTTTATGAATTCGATTTCATTTTTAGCATTTTTAAGTCTATCGTAATATTCTTGATCTAATAATCTTTTGCTTAACTCAGATAAGAGTTGCAAATGTGTAGAACCTGCTTCTGTTTCTGGAATCGCTAACAAAAAAATGTATTTAACATCATTAGTAGGATCAAGACTGCCCCAATCATCAATTGGATTATTGACTCTAGCAAATGCAAATGCCGCTTGTTTAACAGCAGTAGATTTACCATGTGGAATCGCTAGTCCTGCTTCCATACCAGTGGCAGAAATAGTTTCCCGGTGTAATACAGCTTGTTTGTATTGCTTTTTATCTGAAAGATAGCCCTGCTGATCTAGTGCATCAATCAGATGATCTAAAACTTCTTCTTTAGAATTCCAATTCTGGTCTAAAAAAACGAGATTTTTATTGGTCATCTTGTTAAGTTCCAATCTCATTCAACTCCCCATCAATATTTCTAAGCTGTTAAAAATCCGGATTTTTTATATCGACTAAGTAGTACACCACTGTTATACCATAATTCTTTTTCTTGAAAAGTACGAATAACGTACAATTATACACTTATGTTACATATCAGAATGGACATTTATACACCCTTATATTGCATATCAGTTTGGATAACATTAAAATAAACTTTAATAAAGTATTAATTATATTTATATAAAGAAAATTCCTGAATAAGGAGCCGATAGTATGCAAGCCCCTTCCCTGTATAAGCTTTTTGCTCATCAATTAGAAGAGTTGAGCGCTTCAGAAAAACAAGTTTTTTTCTATATAAACAACCATATTGCAGATATTCAAAACACTACATTAGTAAATCTCGCAGAAGTGAACAATGTTAGCACAACAACAATTATAAGAATGTGTCATAAACTCGGGTTAAAAGGTTTTTCTGAACTAAAATACTTACTTCAAACACCAAAAAACAATACAGAAGTATGTAATTCTGATCAGCTTATAGCAACTTTTTCTCAAATTGTTCGTCAAGGGATTTCCAAAATTGAAGAGGCAAAAATAATTAAACTAGTTGATCAAATTATTTTTGCTCCAAAAGTGTATATTGCTTGCCTAGGTATGACTAAAAATATAGGTGAATACTTCTCAAAAATTTTAGTGACCGAAAAGAAAAATGTCGTATTCACATACGATTCCTTTATTATTGATATCCTTCCACAAATCGTGGATAAAGACGACTTGATTATCATCATTTCAGAAAGTGGAAATACATCAAACACATTAGAATTAGCCGAGCATTTAAAATACAACCTGTCTCATACAGTTGCAATTGTGAACAATCCAAACGCTCGTATTGCTCAATATGTAGATACTACTATTTACGCTTCTACTGAAGAATTTGATTCTGAAGTTTTTCATTATCACCATTCTCCCCTTTTATTTGTAATCGATATGATTCTTAATATTTATATGTATAAGAGAGGTAGATCAAAGAAGAAGTGAGTTCAAAATATAGACAGATTGACGCTTAAATACAGAAATTATTTATGAATTAAAAAACCGTAAACAAATGAACTAAGTCCTAAGTTAGAAGTTCTCTAACACTAGACATTCATTATGCTTACGGTTTTTTATTTTGTTAAACTACTTATTTCTTATGATTTCCTCATAATTTGTTAGTAGTTTCACTTTAGTGGTCTTTTAATGACTTAGCAGCCTTCACAATATCTTCAGCTGTTAACTTAAATACTTCTTTCAAATATGGAGCTCGTCCAACTTGTCCGAATTGTTCTTTCACACCAATTCGTTTTAATGGAGTTGGACAATGTTCACTTAATACTTCAGCAACTGCACTTCCTAAACCTCCGATTACATTGTGGTTTTCAGCTGTTACAATTGCTTTTGTTTTTTGAGCGTATTCGACAAGTAAATCTTTATCGATTGGTTTAATCGAGTACATATCAATTACTGTCGCTTCAATGCCTTCCTGTGCTAGAAGCTCTGCTGCTTTTAATGATTCTGCTACCATGATGCCGCAAGCGATTAAAGTAATGTCTTTGCCTTCACGTAGGACTTTACCCTTTCCTTCTTCAAATGTTTCATTATCATCATATAACTTTACGGCAGCTTTTCTAATCGTACGAATGTAATGAATACCATATTCATCTGCTACTTTTCTTACTAGATAACGAAGCATTGTCGAATCACTTGCTTCATATACTACGGCGTTTGGGATAAGGCGCATTAAACCTAAATCCTCAAATGGCATATGTGTACCACCGTTAAATTCAGCAGTTACACCAGAGTCAGAGCCTAAAATTTTCACATTTAACTTTGCATAACCAGCTGATATAAATAATTGATCATACGTTCGGCGGGTTACGAATTGAGCAAAAGAATGAATGAAAGGAACTTTACCAGTTAGCGAAAGACCCGCGGCAACACCAACCATTTGTGCTTCCATAATACCGCAGTTAATGATTTGCTTCGGCAAATTACTTTGAATTTTATTCGTAGAGATCGCATTCATTAAGTCTGCATCAAGTGAATAGATGTTTTCATTGTTTTCCGCTAATTCTAGAATTGTATCTGCATATACTTTTCTCATTTCAATATCTTCTGTGATAGTTGGGTTCGTATGAGTCATCATTGCGCCACCTTTCCTGTTTTTGCTTCAAGATCGATAATTGCTTGCATAATTGCTTCTTCATCTGCTTGAGTAGGACGGATGTGGTGATTAGACTCCATTTGCTCAATATAAGGTACACCTTGACCTTTTATTGTATCTAAAACAATAGCAACTGGTTGCTCTGTTTGAGATTTACCTCTTAAGATTGCCTCATAAATTTCTTCTAAAGAACTACCATCAACTCTCATTGTGAAGAAGCCAAACGCTTTCATTTTTTCCGCAAAATCAAATGGATTTATGATGTCCGTTGTTAATCCATCTAATTGTTTTTTATTGTCATCGATGAAGACTATAAGGTTATTTAATTTATGATGTGCTGCAAATTGGAAAGCTTCCCAACATTGGCCTTCATTTAACTCGCCATCGCCGACAATACTATAAGTATAGTTACTTTTTCCTGTAAGTTTATGTGAAAGGGCAACACCAGTTGCAACTGAAATACCTTGACCTAATGATCCAGTTGTCATATCTATACCAGGCGTTAATGTGCGGTCTGGGTGAGAAGGAAGATGTGTGCCGTTATTGTTTAATGTATAAAGCATTTCTTCAGGGAAGAAGCCTTTTAATGCAAGAGCAGCATATAATGCAGGGCCAGCATGACCTTTTGAAAGAACTAAGAAATCTCTATCTTCCCATGTTGGGTTAGCTGGATCTACTTTCATTACTTCACCATAAAGAATTGTTAATGTTTCAATAACAGATAAACTACCACCATAATGACCAAAACCACGTTTATATAACTCTTTAAGTGTTAACAGTCTCATTTCATCCCGAAATTGTTCAAGCTCATTCATTTGGATATTCATGAATTGTCCTCCTTAATGTGGATATGCAAAGTTAGTATTCATTCATGCGATTTAAGTAATAAGCCGAATACTTGAAAGCATTCGGCTTATGTTTAGTAAAAGCATTATCTGTTCACTATTGAACATAAGCAGTGTTGAACATGTGATTTTACGCTTCAGTAGTTGTCTTTGATTTTTTAACAAATCCCCAAGCAATTATTGCTACTAAGACACCTACTACAGTTGCAATTACTCCAGTTGATCCGAAGTAGTTAGCGACATTTCCTAGTAGAATACCAGTAACACCAAAGTCAGCATCAGAGAATGTTGTGTTTGCAAAACCTAAGTCACCTAATACAGGGATTAGGAATACTGGCAAGAAAGTGATTAATAGACCGTTTGCGAATGCACCTATTGTACAACCCCGAATACCACCAGTTGCGTTACCGAATACACCAGCAGTCGCACCTGTGAAGAAGTGAGGTACTACACCTGGTAGGATGATAATTGCTCCAGCCCATCCTAGAATTGCCATACCAACAATACCACCTAAGAAACTACAGAAGAATCCGATTAATACAGCGTTTGGTGCATATGGGAAAATGATTGGGCAATCAAGCGCTGGTTTAGAATTTGGTACTAATTTATCAGAAATACCTTTAAATGCTGGAATAATTTCAGCTAACACTAGACGTACACCTGAAAGAATAACAAATACACCAGCAGCGAATGTTACAGCTTGAATAACAGAGTATACAAGATAGTGAGTGCCACCACTCAGTTCTGCTTCAATGAAAGCTGGTCCTGTAAATAACGCTATAATCACATAAAGGATTGTCATCGTAAGCGCAATTGATACCGAGCTATCTCGTAAGAAACCTAATCCTTTAGGGAAATTAACTTCTTCTGTAGATTTAGAACCTTTCCCAACAACTTTTCCTACAAAACCTGATAAGACATAACCGACTGTAGAGAAGTGACCAAAACCTACGTTGTCATTACCAACGATTTTTCTCATGAAAGGTTGAGCCATCGCAGGGAAGATTGCCATAATTAAGCCTAGAGCAAGAGAACCAATTGTAATTAACCAGAATCCTTCTAAACCTGCAACTACTAGAATAATAGCGATCATACAGGCCATGTATAATGTATGATGACCAGTTAAGAAAATGTATTTTAGCGGCGTAAAACGTGCGACTAAAATGTTTGCGATCATACCAAAGAACATAATAAGTGCTGTTGCAGTTCCATATTCAGTAAGAGCCATTGCTACGATTGCTTCATTATTAGGTACAACACCATTTACATTAAACGCTTCTTGGAACATAATGCCAAATGGTTCTAATGCTCCAACTAGAATCGATGCCCCAGCTGAAATTACTAGGAAGCCAAGACATGTTTTAACCGTACCCTTAATAACTTCTGTGGCAGGTTTCTTAAGTAATAAGAGACCAATTAGTGCGATTAATGCTACGAGCACAGAGGGTTGGCTTAGTATATCCATGACTAATTTCAGTAATCTTTCACCCATTGTAAACTCCTCCTCATGATAGTTATTAATATTCTAATTAAATATATCCTCTTTCTTTTAGAGCAGCTTCAAGCTTTCCGCGAATACCATCCATATCAATAATACTTTCAATTACGATTAAATTTCCTAGACCTGCGGCACCTTCTGCAATATCTTTTGAGAGAATGAATAGATCTGCCATATCTGGTGTAGCTGAACTTAAGTCAGAATGTCCAACCTCAATTCCATCTACGCCCATGTCTCTTAAAATTTGTTGTACATTCATTTCCAACATAAAACTGCTTCCTAAACCTGATCCACAAATAGCCATGATTCTCATAATATAATTCCTCCTAGATTTATATATTTATTGTTTAGTATTGATATTAAGCATCTATTTCCTATTAGTAGCTAGACATTACTTTTCTACTAATGAAGAATCCTTAATAAGTTGTTCCATTTCTTCAATCGTTTCAATCGATTTTAAGCGCTCCATTTGCTCTTTATCACTTAATAATTGAGTAAGCTGAGACAGGGCTTTTAAATGTGTAGTATTATCAATTGCTGCTAAGCAAAAAAGAATAGTTACTGGATTTTTCTCATCATTTAAAAAGTAAACAGGTTTACTTAATTTAAGTAAGCTCATTCCTAATTTATTTACACCCATTTCTGGACGAGCATGAGGAATAGCGATTTCAGGTCCGATTATGATGTAAGGTCCTAATGTTTTTACGTTATTTATAATAGCTTCTGTATAGGAAGGTTCAATAACTCCTTTTTCTAGTAAAGGTTTGGCTGATTGTTGTATGGCATCTTCCCAATCAGAAATCTCATCGATCAATTGAATATTATCTTTTGTAATTAAATCACTTAACACTGGCTTCTCCCCCTTAGTTATGTCTGACTTACGATGAAAGGTAAATCGACTTAGTGCCTTTTCTAGTCCATCTTTATCAAAAACAGTGGCAAACTCTTCAATAATATGGATTAAGTCTTTCTTAGTAACTCCATGATATTTAATCCCGAAAATATGCTCATACACTTCATTAAGAAGCGTACTTTTCTCAACAGGTGTCATAATCGGCTTTACTTGAAAGTAAGGTAATTTTGTTTGTAAAGGCACTGTTGAAAAAATCAATTCATATTCCGTAATTTTTTCATTCTTAAATTCATGCAATGACATAGTTCGTTCAACAACAATCTCTGAAAAAAGGGATTGTAGCTCATGCTTAACCATCAATGAAGAACTAACTCCACTCGGACAAATGACCAGCGCTTTTTTTCTAGAAGCCAAACTTTGTTTAGGTTTCTCAAGAAGTGCACCAAAATGAATTGTAATAAAGCCAATTTCTTCTTCAGGTATTGTAATGTTTAGTAATAGTTCAACAGGAAGAAGAATTTCCTTTACAATAGCGTATAAGTCTCTATGCTCTCGTTTGATTTGTTCGAGCAGTGGATTATTTATCGGCACACGATATTTCATACGGAAATATGCAGGCTTTAAATGTTGATATAATGTCTCGATAATATTTTTTTTGTTTTCAAACGAAACACATGTTTTTTGTTCAAAATCGGATACGAGCTTTTTACATATATCAATTAATAAATCTAACTCATTATTTGTAATAGACTTATTGCCTAACGATAATCCAAGTAGTTGCATGATGATGTATGCTAGTTCAGAATCATCAAAATCAATTTCTAATCTTGCTACTAATTCTTCCGCAACTTTTTTGATAGGATCATGCAGCAAAGCATCTATTTCATCTGAATGGAGACGAGCTCTCTTATGTTCATGCTGCCTAATTGTATAGAATTGAAGAAAGTAAGCAAATTCATGTAATCGTTCTTCAACAAACTGAACAGAATGAGTGCTCTCTAGTTCCCGAAGGATGTGTAATATTTTCTCTTGTTGCAATCGATGATTTGCTCCTTCTAAAAGATACTGGATGATTTTTGGACCTAATGGCTTTTGTAATAGTTTCATCAATGTATACATAAGAAGAACACGCTTATCAAGCTCAGTTCCTTTCAGATGGTAGCCTTTTTGCCTTGAATAATCGATTTTTACAAGAAACGGTTGAATGATTTCATTCGTTTTCTTCACATCTGATACAACAGTGTTTTTACTTACATTTAATAACGAGGTGAAATGTGCTGACGATATAGGCTCTTGACGAATAAACAAGAACATATATATTGCCATCATTCTTTCTTCTTCAGAGAAGAAAAAAGAAGAATCATTGCTTTCCTGCATTTTATTGTAAGCATATTGAAGTACCGCTTCTGGAACTTCTATCACTTGAGTTCGTTTATAAACGATCGGTGTGAGCGATTGCTGCTTCAACCAATGATTTAATTTCTCAAAATCATAGAGTATTTGTCTTTTAGATAATTGGGTTTGCTCAATCAATTGCAGCATGGTTACTTTCTTTAAAGTGACTAGATGACTAAAAAGCAAAGATGGTCTTTCTTCTAATTGCACTAGAACTACCTCCTGATTTCATCATAATGTAAAGCGCTTTCATATTGTATCTTTATTGATAACAAATGCTGTTAAACTACTTTTACAAAATTGGTCTCAACTACATTCTTCAGTTGGGACATCACCCTTTTTATAATATAAGAGGATAAAAAATATTCTTTCATTTTTTTAATATGTTGCACTGTTAATCACATAAGAAAAATCCTATAGATTAAGCCACCTTGACTTTATCTACAAGCTAAGGAATTAATAATTATGTTTTTAAAGAGAATGTATCTATTATTTTCTAGTATACTGTAAACTGAGAAGAGGTTATTGACATAGAATAGCTAAGAATTCATTTTCCTTTCCCAGAAACACTTTATCAATCTATTATTTAGTCAGTTATTTCTGAATTTATCGCGTTCTATCAGGCGCTAAGACTTTTAAGTGGGAGATGGACGAATATCCCCATCGATAAATGCTGCACTTTATAAAGAAGGTGTTCTTTTGAAATGAAGTATAAGAAACGATTTATTCTCATTATTTTTTTATTAATAGTATCCGTTTCTTCAATAATAAATATGTGGAAATGGAAAGAAAATGACGGAATAGCTACATGGGTTTGGGATGCAGAATTATTAAAAAAAGAATTCGATCAAACGGTGAAATTTATTAAGGATCAGGAGCTACAATCTGTTTATATTCAATATAGTTCTACTATTAATACTAGAACATATAAACGGTTTATTACAAGCATGCATGACATTGGAGTAGACGTATATGCTCTTGATGGTGGGCCCGATTGGGGAATTACAAATCACGAAGATAAAGATCATTTCCTTAATTGGTTTGTTAATTATCAAGATGGAGCTACAAACAAAGAAAAATTCAAAGGGATTCATCTAGATGTTGAACCCTATTTGTTAGACGAATGGAAAACCATTCAGGATGATATAGTAAAAAAATATATCTCTCTAATCACAAAAGTAAAAGCAGTAACAACTCATACCAAAACAAGTCTCGGAGTGGATATACCTTTCTGGTACGATAAAATAGTATTGAAAAATGAAAAACAGAACATGTCTCTAGCCCAATGGATAATACACAATGTCGATGAAACCACTATTATGGCTTATCGAAATTTTGCAAATGGAAATAACGGCATTATCGATATCACTGCTAAAGAAGTGGACTGGGCAGAGCAAGCAGGAACTTCTTTATATATTGCGGTCGAAACAGTAAAACTTCCTGAGAAACATACATCTTTTTATCAAAAAGGGAAAAATGAAATGTCAAAAGAATTAGAGAAAGTTTCAGATCACTATAAAGATCGTATTTCCGGTATTGCCATTCACCATTTAGAAAGTTGGAAGGACCTAAAATACTAATAGCAAAAAGAAGCTCGCCCATATGCTTGCTTCTTTTTAAATGCATTGATGTTAATGGTTAAAAAACTTTTTCGCTTTCTCTAAATAAATTTGATCTCCATCCTCTAATTCATCCTCATGAAAGATTGCTTCAACCGGGCAAGCCGTCTCACATGCTCCACAATCGATACAGATGTTTGGATCAATAAAGTATTGGTCGTCACCTTCTACGATACAATCTACTGGACATACATCCAAACAATCTGCTGCTTTCTCTGCCATACAAGGTGCCGTTATTACAAATGCCATTTCAATTCTCTCCCCCAAAAAATAGTTTATACATTACCATATCTCTTTAAATTCATCACTAGAATGATTCCAATAATCTTCATTGAAATGAAATAAAAATTCTTTTAATATCGTCTTTGAAACATCGTCCATCTTATTTAGATCACATTTATTTTTCAAAACTTTGCTCAAGCTATTCACTTGTTCAGGCATAGATTTATAACCTAAGCGAATTCTTCTCTCTTCACTTGATACTAAAACTTCGCATGCTCCAATACCTGAATAGTAAGGACCATGTTGCCCTCGATTTAAAGCTACCCATACAATCCAATATAATTTAGGGTCAATTAATCCTTCGTTAACTTTTTGAAATCTAACTTTTTTCTCGATTTTACTTCGTCCATGTAATGCTTCCATATCGATAAAAGCTTCGTTATTTTCAGGATCAACGATGACAGAAGTAATATTTTCTAATGAAAGAGCTCCTACGCCATAACCACCATCACCATTAGTTGGATCATTTTTGATAATATTAAATTGGGCTTTCTTTTTTGGCGAATTTGAATCATTTGCTTTCATAGCTAATCCCCCTTTCCCCTCTCAATCTTTTACTGATACAACGCCAGTTCTTCTTCAATTTTTTCTTTAATGCGGATTAAGCATTCCTCAGCTGTTTTGGCAAAAATACGTTTACCATTTACAATCGCATACGGTCTTCGAGCACACATACCACAAAATGATAAACAATCGCTTTTTATAACTGCCACTTCAGGATATTCACGTTCAAGTATCTCTTCAATATTCAATACAGTAATTAAATTTCCATCACATATTTCTACTACTACAATTCCTATAGCGCTTACCTCTTCAATTTCTTAGATTAAGAAGCTTACCCATGACTCATTCCAAAAAAGACGTTAGCGTTATGTTTATCCTTATTCATTTGTTCAATTAATAAGTCGAGATTCGAGAATTTAATTTCTTCTCGTATATATTTAAGAAAAGATATGGAAACCATTTGATCATATAAATCTCCGGAATAATCAAGTAAATGAGCTTCTATTAAATAGTTTTCTCCATTTACAGTTGGTCTGAAACCTACACTTATGATTGTATTCCAATATTCATCATCACTTATTCTAGCTACACCCGCATATATACCAGGTTTAGGAAGCACGTAATTATCATCAGAACCTGTAATATTTAAAGTTGGAAATCCTAATGTTCTTCCTAAAGCTTCTCCGTGAATTACTTTTCCTGTAACGCTATATGGTCTCCCTAGTAAAGATTGAGCTGCTTCTATTTTTCCCGTTGTAATAAAGTTACGAATTGATGTGCTGCTAATTTTTTTACCGTTTATTTTCATATGTGGCACTACAGTCACTTGAATACTTAACTGACGACATAATTCGATTAAATCATCAGTATTCGATTGACTCCCTTTACCGAAACGGAATCCTTCTCCGACTACTATTCGTTTAATATTTAAACGCGATAAATGATCTAACACAAATTCTTCTGCCGTCGTATTAGCGTATTCTTTCGTAAAATGTATTTGATATAATCTCTCAACTCCGTAATTCTTTAAGACTTGGATTTTGTCATTCTTTGGAGTAATGGCATGCTGATATTTTTTTCTTGTCGCAAAACCCAAAGAGGATGATCTGTGAAACTCATCACTGATAAAATCTCATCATTCTCTATATAACTTCTAGCTGTTTGAATAATCTTGGTATGCCCAATATGTACACCATCGAACTTGCCAATTAACAGTATTTGCGATTGCGTATCTTTTGGTGGTTTCCCTGTAACTTGAATGATTTCCATTCTTCCACTCCTTTCGAAAATATTTTAACCTCTTAAATAAGGTGCCATATAGGCACCTTATTTTATTATTTTATTTACTTAGCGATTGGGAATATTTTTTAGAAACAACATCCCAATTAATGATGCTAAAAAAGCTTGAAACATAATCTGGTCTTCTATTTTGATAGTTTAAGTAGTATGCGTGCTCCCACACATCAAGACCTAGAATCGCTTTTTTACCATCCATAATAGGATGATCTTGATTTGGTGTGCTCATAACTTCTAATTTATTGTTCTTATTAACAACAAGCCATGCCCAGCCAGAGCCAAATCTAGATGTTGCTGCTGCAGTGAATAGTTGCTTGAATTGATCAAAACTTCCGAAAGTAGCATTAATTTCATCACCTAATTGTCCTGTTGGTGCATTATTTTCTTTAGCTGGAGCAATTATCTCCCAAAATAATGAGTGATTTAAATGTCCACCACCATTATTTCTTACAGCTGTTCTAATTCCTTCTGGTACACTTTCTAAGTTTGCTAAAATTTCTTCAAGCGATTTTTCTTGCAATTCAGCTTGCCCTTCCAGAGCTGCATTCAAGTTAGTAACGTATGTTTGATGATGCTTTCCATAATGAATTTCCATTGTTTGTTGATCGATAACTGGTTCTAAAGCTTTGAAATCATAATTTAAAGTTGGTAATGAATAATTTGACATAAGAATTCCTCCTATTTTTAAACTTTATAAACTAATAAGTATAAAAAGTATAAATAAAAGATACTATGGATGTATTTCTTAAAGCAACTAATTTGCTCTTTTTAGAAAAAATAATTTTAAAGAGCCAAAATACGTTAAAATCCCCCATTGTTGAATTCTAGCTAACAATATTTTAAACTTTTTTATATAATAAGTATAATCAATATCGTAGAACTAAGCGTGGCACTGCTTTTTCAAAGTAGCTATACTGACTTAGTAGATCAGAAAAGAGGTGCCTATATTGGATAAATCTAAAAAAAGTACGAAAGAAAAAATTCTTGAATATATAAAAAAAGAAGTTTCACTTACAGTAAGTGATTTAACCAAGCTATTAGATATTACTGATATGGCCGTTCGAAAACATTTAAATATATTAGAAAAAGATCAGTTTATTCAATCGACTGAAGTAAAGCAGCCGATGGGTCGACCTCTCCAAATATATTCATTAACAGAAAAAGGTGAACGACTTTTTCCAAAGAACTATGAAAATATTAGTGTAGAATTTCTTCATGATATTCAAGAAATGCATGGTACAGAAACAGTTAATCAATTGTTTTTAAAAAGAGAGCAAAGACTCACTCAAGAATATTCCAACCGAATGATTAATATGCCTACATCAGAAAAAATAGATGAATTAGTAAAAATTCAAAATGAAAAAGGCTACATGGCAGACAGTACCCAAATAGATGAGAACACTTTCGAATTAGTAGAATATAACTGCCCCATCATTGCTGTAGCAAATGATTTCAAAATGGCATGTAGTTGTGAAACAAATATGTTAAAGAGCGTCCTTAAAACGCGAGAAGTAAAAAGAACCTGCTGTAGAACAGAAGGGGATGTACACTGTAAATTCTTAATCAAATTTCAAAACCTAACAATTGAAAATAACGAGAAAGAAGCATCTAATAAGTCATTTTAATGATTAATTAGATGCTTCTTTCTGCACCCCCATAACTCTCTTCATCCATCACTTACACATCAAAATGAAATCCATTAGTTTATCCAGAGAGGTTATATTATGATTACATTTTTGTCCATCTTGACAAATGTAATTTCCTCTCTTAGTGAATGTGCCTTGCACCGTTCCTTTTGTTTCAGTCATGAACATGCCAACTTCTTCTAATTTATTACATAGAGCGCAAATCCCTTTTTTGTGTATAGGTTTAAAGGTGCCGTGTAAACCGATACACTTGTCATTATCATAGGCAATAATATATTTTTTTTGAGATCCCTTATCATCCCAGCTTAAGTATGATATCTCTTTCATATCCATATTTTCCAATATCGGAACTTTCAACTTCTTTACCTTAGGCATTAATTTTTTTATCGATTGTTGGGTTACTTCTTTAAACGGCATTATATATGGTTTTAATTGTGATAAAAATTCTTCAGCCTGCTCTTTATCTTTTATTTCAGTAATTGAATGTAGAAGCTGTTTTTTCTCTTCATCTATGTTATTGAACAAATTTAATACTCTTTCTGTTGCTAAAGACTTCAGCGCATTTAGAACAGCCTTATCATTTACGGATGAGTGTCCATTGATTAAAGTCTGTGTTTGGGCCCTAATAAAATTAAATTGGTCATTTCTAATAAAAGGTTCCATTTGTATCACTCCAATTGGTATGATTATACCGTTAATTCACTAGTCATTTATACATTACACGATTTATAAAAGATATTATAGGCATAGAGTGATTAAGAAACAAACTCACCATACATAAAAGCACTGATGAAGGCATCAGTGCTTTTCTAATTTAGAATATACAATTTTTTTGATTGTTTCTATAGAGAGATGGTATTCACTAGCTAATTGATCGATTGACGTACCGTTTTTAAAAGCTGTTTTCATTGAAACATTTCTTTCATCAATTTGCTTTCTAGACCCTGAACGCGTACCCCATTTTTGATGAGTCGCTTCAAGTTTAGGAATATATATCATTTCTCCATGAACATACTTTTGAATTTCTGATATCAGCTTTTCAGGTAAAATAGCGTTTGCCTTTACATATGCCATTTCCGCCAGCTCCTTATTTTATTTAAATTCACTAAATAAGGGGCAAAGCCAGTGTATCAGAAAAGCTCACTTGGGCGATTGATTATAAATTCATCCCCATGCAAAGTATCGCCTTCCCAATACTAGGCTTTGCATGAGACGTTGCAGAATCTGGCATTCTAATCTTGCTTGCCATTTCATTCACCTACCTAAACACATTTGGATGATTAATTATCCAATTATTTAATTCCATTATAATACAGCTGAACTCTTCGTGCATCCTATTCCTGTCCATCGCTACATTAGAAGCTTAAATGAACCTATTACCACTTTGTAAAACATTATTGCTTTTTTTGTAGAGGATAAACCATTACAAAGTAAATGAGCAACGCTAACAATTCTGTAGCGGCAATAACGATCGCCATTGGAAGTGCTGAATTTTCTCCTCCCAATCCTACTAATGGAGCAACAATGGCCCCAAATAAGAATGTTAATAGCCCCAATAAAGCGGCAGCACTTCCAGCCGATTTCGCTTGATTGGCCATCGCAAGTGAAAACGCCGCTGTACCAACAATGCCCACGCAAGAAACAAGTAAAAATAACGGAATCAGAATTCCCAAAATATGAGCATCGATTAATACAGAAATTAATAAACTTACTCCAGATATGGCTGCAAGTACTAGTCCTATCACTAATAACTTAGTTTCTCCGTATCTACCTGCTAGTTTTCCAGTAATTTGGGTAGCAATAATAATACCTAGTCCATTTATAGCAAAATACACACTAAACATTTGTGGAGAAAAATTATAAATATTTTGAAGAACGAATGGTGAACCTGAAATATATGCGAACATTGCCGCTCCCACTAACCCTTGAGATAGTGCATATCCCATAAACAATCGATCTTTCATAATATGCCCAAATGCTACAAAGGTTTCCTTCATACCGCCTTGTAATCTTCGGTTAGCTGGTAATGTTTCACCTAAACCAAATACTACTGATAGAAGGGTAACAACACCAATGATACTAAGAGCGAAGAAAACCCCTCTCCAAGACGTTACTTCAAGCAATTGGCCACCTGCAATCGGTGCAATTATTGGAGCCGCTCCATTGACTAGCATAAGCATAGCAAAGAATTTTGTTAATTCACTTCCAGAGTATAAATCTCGAACGATTGCTTTTGACAAGACAATACCTACTGCCCCTGCCAATCCTTGAATGAACCGTAATAAAATAAAAACCCAAATATTTTGTGTAAACATACATAATAATGAAGCTATCGTATAAAGCAGTAAACCGAACATCAATGGCTTACGACGTCCTCTTATATCACTGATTGGACCTGCGAAAAGCTGTCCAACTGCTAATCCAACCATACATGCTGTTAAACTAAGTTGTACATTAGAAGCTGAAGTATGTAACTCACTCGCTAATGATGGTAATGCCGGTAAATACATGTCTAGCGAAAAAGGCCCAAATGCCGATAAAATTCCTAAAATTAATATCAACCAAAGCCGCTTAGATGAGCGACTGGTTTCTTGAACAGATGATACCGCTTGTTTCATTCTTTCTATTCCTTTCTCGTTTGATTTAAAAAATACCTGTTACCAAGTTTAAACCCTCCCTCTACTGGAGGGTCAACTTCATAACAGGTATTTGAATTTCTGTTAAATAATCTTTTTGATCTTTTGATATAAATTCATCAACAATCATTCTTTCAATAGCATCACCCATCACCTTCAATTGATTGTCTTCAATATATTTTAACAGCTTATGATAATAAAATTCCGAGTCTTCACGCTTTCCATTAAAGTCGATACAAACATAATCTCCTTGTGGCAACACGGTTGTATAATCATCGTTATAATGATGATCTTCTAACAAGATAAAAACAGAACTATATTCATTGAATTGATGTTTTTGAAGATTATGTACCGATACAGTAAGACCTACTCTTCCTATGAATAAAGATGGCTCCAAGTTAAAACTATTTTCCAATCCCTTTAACGTTAATTCTAACTGGTGCTCCGAGAATATATTCTCCTGTATCGCAACTATACTTCTTGATTCAATGCTTTTTAACTTAACGATACCTAAATCTTGAATTTGCTTAACAGCCTTTAATTCCTCGATTCTATCGAGAAAGCGAGCACTTATTAATTGCAATTCCTTTATTTTTTGATCCGTTCTTTCCTTATGTTCCTCCAATAAGTGCACAAAATTTTCTAAGCTACCTTGTTCGAATTGATTCTTAATTTCTTTCAACGATAATCCTAAAGCCTTTAAATATTTAATAATGTTTAACTGCTCAAATTGTTCCGTTGAGTAGTACCGATAACCATTTGTTTCGTTTATTTCGATTGGCTTAAAAAGTCCAATTTCATCATAGTATCTTAACGTCTTAATCGAAATATTATGTAGTTTAGAGATTTCTCCAATTGTAAAAGTATTTTTCATTCAATCACCCTTTAGTGAAAATAACTTGTTATATTCTACTTTACAATATACCCCTTACCATTAACTAATCATATAAAAAAGACCACTTTCTGTGATCTTTTTGTTTGTTTCTGTATAGTTCCTTATTGTGCATTCATCAATGTATAAGTCTTTGATAACTCATTTAATTTCTCAACAATCATTTGTTCGTAATCACCTTCAAGATGAATTGTCTCTGCAGCATAAGGAGCTAACTGTGTGTGATATCCGACCATTACTGTATGCATTGCATTCTCAAACATAGAAATATCATTTGTATCATTACCAAAAGCAACATATGTCCCTTGCTCTATACCTAATTCCATCAACGCACTCCATTTATTTATGCCTTTTGGACTTATGTCGATTATATTTTCGTTACTATGTATGTTCACAAATACATCAAGTTCTGAAAGCTTACTAATCAATTGCTCGTTATCAGTTGAAGTTAAGATAAGAATTTTCACTATGGAAGATAAAGCATCTACATGAACTAAATTCGCCAATTTTTCCGTGTCTAAGTTTTGTAATATAGGATGATTATTAGATCCAGTATAAGCATAATCCCATTTACCATCTATTAAGTAAGTAGCATCAAAATCCTCAATCAACTGCATGATCCCGTTAACTGATTCAGTTGAAAAAGCATTTGAATATACGACTTTTCTTTCCTTAGAAATGAGCGAACCATTACCGCCTATCATTGTATAATGATGAAATCTTTTATTTATGACAGGTAACATATCTCTAATAGGTCTTGCAGATGCAAATATAACTTCATGCCCCGCTTTGGTTAAATAATCAAGGGTATTAAGTATTTTTTCACGTATAGGTTGTCCTTTAAAGCAAATCGTACCATCTAAATCAAAAACAAATTTCATAAAAAATCCCCTTTGAATTCAAAACTTGTTACATAAAGTATATTGTAAGATTCATTTTTGATTTTTACAAATATTAAAATAAATGTTCCAAAACAGCACTATCCATTCGAATGATAAATGACTCGTTATATATAAGAAAAACTGTCTTAGCGACAGCCTTTCTTTTTTGCATATTTACTCTAAAAATCCCCTTTATCTTCCACATATTCTATAATATCCCCCGGCTGGCAATCTAGCGCTTTACATATTTCATTGAGTGTTGTAAATCAAATGGCTTTTGCCTTATTATTTTTTAAAATTGATAGATTCGCCATCGTAATACCTAATTTCTGAGATAATTCAGTAGAACTTACTTTCCTTCTAAGAATCATTAAATCTAAATTTATTTTAATAGTCATAGTTTCTACCAACCCTAAATAGTTTGATCATTTTCATTTTTTATATCGATCGCTGTTTCAAACAGACTTGAAAAGACTAAGCTCAACAATCCAGTTGTTAAAGTAACAAAAGAGACGATAATACAAGGTATTACTATTTTTGCATTTATACTTTTTTCATTGTTTTCCTCTACTTTCTAAACCTTAAAATATTTTTTATTTAAAAACAATATTATTTTATCGTTTTTCGATATATTTTATTATAAAGCAATATTTATCCCACAATCACAATAAGTACTCTAAGGTTAACCATAAATAAAAAGCATCACCCTTTAGTCCTCGATTAGTTACCTAAAAATATAGACAATTCAAAAAGAATATTTTATAGTAGTTAGTATAATAACTGCTATGAAGGAGATTTTATGGAAGAAAAAGCAATAATTGAATTGCAAAAGCATGGATTTTCAAAATACGAATGTAAGGCATACATAGGTTTATTGAAATCGCCTGCGATTACTGGCTATGAATTAAGTAAGCGTTCTGGAGTACCACGTTCAATGATCTATGAGGTATTGGGTAAATTACTCGATAAAGGAGCCATTCAAACTGTTCCCTCTGACCCAATTGTTTATAAGCCAGTTGAGCCAAAATTGTTACTTTCTCGTCTTAAAGAAGAGATAAATTCATCATTAGACTTACTCGAATCTACTCTTACAAATTTAGAAAGTGATCAGAAAGTGGACGTCGTGACAAGAATTGTCCAGTATGAGCATATTGTTCAAGAAATGCTTTCAATGATTCAATTAGCAAATAAGGAAATCTGGTTATCGATTTGGGCTCCTGTTGTCAAAGACATTGAAAAAGCTGTGCGAGAGAAAGAAGGATCAATACCCATTTTTACAGTCTTATTTGGAGCTGAAGAAGTGACGTTAGGACATACGTATCATCATAACTATATGGCTCCAGAAATCGTAAATAAACGGATGGGTGGATATCTCACTATACTTATCCGAGATGAAGAAGAGGCACTGATTGCTAAATTTAGCGATAAGGGTTCAGAGTGGGCTGTGAAGTCAACAGATCCTGCGCTTGTTCTTATTGCGACTGAATACATTCGACATGACATTATGGTAGAAGAAGTCATAAGTGCATACGGTCCTGAAAAGCTAGAGGAGCTATGGAAGACACGTGAAGACCTGATTCATGTAATGACAGGAAAAAACAGCTTAGCTTAAAAGCTGTTTTTTTATCACAAATCAATAGTCGTTATTATAATAACTACTTAGGAGGACAGTAGATGTACGCCAAACTAAAATTTGCCATCTCCATGGCTATATTCGGTTCAATCGGCCTGTTTTCAGTAAAAACAGGTCTTCCATCGATTGAATTGGTTTTTGTACGATGCCTATGTGCAAGCCTTCTTTTAGGAGCAATATGGGGTTTTCACACATTAAAAACAAAAGAAGTACGTAAAAATGCTGTCCCACGACAGGAATATTTACTCGCCATACTATGTGGTGTATTTCTGATTATAAATTGGATATTTTTCTTTCGTTCTTTTGAAGTAATGCCTATTACCGTGGCAGTATCCATTTATCATTTAGCTCCTGTTATTGTACTTCTCCTAGGTTCTTTGATCTTTAAAGAAAAAATAACAGGAACAGGTTTGCTCTTTTTCTTTATTTGCTTTGTAGGAACACTATTAGTTGGAGGAATCCACCAATATTCATCCATTACTGGATTTTTATCTACTGGTGTTCTCTGGGCATTTGCAGCTGCATTTTTCTATGCCCTTACTTCGATTACTGGAAAAGGAATTCAAATACTTAGTCCGTTGCTAACTACCGTTATCCAAACGAGCCTAGGTGTTATATTACTAATTCCATTAGTGGATTGGTCAAAATTTATGAATCTTACTATTGAAAATTGGGTCTACATCTTAATTACTGGATTTATTCATACAGGACTTGTATTTTACTTGTTTTTCAGTAGTTTGCGCGAGTTGAAGGCTCAAACTATTGCTATTTTAGTTTTTGTTGATCCAGTAATCGCAATCTTGCTAGATGTTACTATTTTGAACTACCGTCCTGACGTGTATCAACTTCTTGGAATTTTATTAGTATTTATCGGGATAAGTTACTCTCCCAAAAAAGAAAGAAGTTTAGAGAGTGTGCAAAGTTATTAGCTTAACTTAATTTGGGCTATGAGCGAACTATCCTTGCATGTTCTTACTGGCGCTTATTCTCCCACTTAAACATCTTCGCTTTTACTTTCGTTTTGAAGTGGGGGTCTTAGCACCAGTTAGAACGGGATAAACTCGCTTATATTAAACAGCACCAAACTTTGGTGCTGTTTTTAAATTGATGTATTTTTCAAAAAAAAACAAGTGAATTTGTTATACTTTTAGCAAGTCGAAATAAAAAGGAGCGAGTATGATGAGTAAGAAATTGTTCACCCCGTTCACAATAAAAGATGTCACTCTTAAAAATCGAATAGTTATGTCACCAATGTGCATGTATAGTGCACAAGGAGAAAACGGTGAAGTAGAAAACTGGCACAAAATCCATTATGGAAGTCGCGCAGTTGGTGGAGTTGGGATGGTTATGTTGGAAGCAACAGCCGTTACACCCCAAGGCCGAATTAGCGTTCAGGATCTAGGGATTTGGGATGATTCTCATATTTCTGGTTTAGCAGAGCTTGTAACGCTTATTAAAGAACATGGGGCTGTATCTTCCATTCAAATTGCACACGCTGGTCGAAAAGCTGTCATCCCTGGTGACATTATTGCTCCTTCTGCTATCCCATTCGATAGTAAAAGTAAAATACCTCAGGAAATGACCATTGAACAAATCGCTGAAACCATTTCTGCTTTTCAAGCAGGTGCTCGACGTGCGAAGGAAGCTGGCTTTGATGTTATTGAGCTTCATGGTGCACATGGCTATTTAATCAATGAATTTTTATCACCTCTTTCAAATCAACGGAATGATCAATATGGAGGTACACCAGAAAACCGTTACCGTTTCTTACAAGAAATCATTCGCGCAGTTAAACAAGTCTGGGATGGCCCTGTCCTTGTTCGTGTGTCAGCAAATGACTATCATCCGGAAGGTTTAACTGTTGAAGATTACATAACTATTGCAAAATGGCTGAAAGAAGATGGTATTGATTTAATCGATGTGAGCTCTGGTGCTGTAGTACCTGCACCAATTAAACCTTTTCCAGGGTATCAAGTACCTTTCAGTGATCGCATTAAGCATCATGCTGACATTAGTACAGGTGCTGTTGGTCTAATAGTAAATGCTATGCACGCTGAAGAAATCTTACAAAACGATCGAGCTGATTTAATCTTTATCGGTCGTGAATTATTGCGCGACCCTTACTGGGCAAGAACAGCTGCTATGCAACTACGAACTGAAATAAAACCACCTATACAATATGAGCGTGGATGGTAATTCACATTACCGTCAAATACCAATAATGATAAATATAAGCTATGAATAAAAACCTCCTCCTTTCACCATTCTAAAAAAGAATGAATGTGTAAGGAGGAGGTTTTCAATTGAAACCATTAACAGCTAAAGAACTCGAATATATTGTAGATTGCATGGCTAATGAAGACTTACTAATTAAACAATGTGTAGCTGCAGCTGCGCAAACTCCAACAACAGCTGTAAAACAAATTTGCGAACAATTATTAATGCAACATAAGCAACATTACCAAGGGCTGCTAACATTATTACAACAGCATTCTTCACTCGCACCTAAAACGGTTGAAGAAGCTACAGCGATGGAACAAAAGCAACAAGCTCAAACCGTTCAGCATCAAAATCAACAATTCGTTGCTCAGCAACAAACGAATCAAGGGTTTCAACAAGACTTACATTAAGGAGGTACACTCATGAACCAACAAAAGCCCATTCTTGCAGATGAAGATTTACTATACACAATCTTAGCTGACTTAAAACGAACTTGTAGAGAATATACAACTGCTACAACAGAATCAAACTGTCCAACTGTTCGACAGCATTTCCTATCACTCACTCAAAGCAGCTTGGATTTACAAGGAAAACTCTATAATTTCATGTCACAGGAAGGAATGTATAGTACATCTTCTCCAACGCTTGCAGGCGATATTACAAAACAAGTCACAGAATATGGACAAACACAAATTCAAACAAATCAACTAATTCAACAAAACCTTGGTCAATAAGGCTAATACAAAGGGCTGTCCAATAAGTCCTCAAGAATAAAACGAGGTGCCCAGAAAATCAGTGAAAACTGACTTTTGGGCACCTTTGTTTTTTAAAATAAATTTCTTTCCGAAAACGATCATTTTAATTGGTCTTACTTTATTTCAATCTTCATGAAATCTTCAGCGATCATTGTATTTGGAAAGATCTCAGCCGCTTCTTGTTGCAAAGCTTCCACTTCTTCACCTAAATAACGAGAGCTTATATGTGTTAAAATAAGATTTTTCACATTTGCTTCTTTAGCCGTACGTGCCGCTTGTGTAGTTGTTGAATGGTTGTACTCTGTAGCCATCTCTTCAAATTCACCAGCAAATGTCGCCTCATGAATGAGATAATCACAATCTTGGGCTAAAAGCTTACTATTATCACAAACCTTAGTATCGCCTAAAATAGCCAATATTTTCCCAAGCTTCGGCTCTCCAACATAATCGCTTCCATGAATGACAGTGCCGTTTTCCAGTTCAACCGTCTCACCATTTTTTATTCTTTTATATAGGGGACCTGGCTGTAAACCTAGCTTTTGTAAAGCTTCGACCTGTAGCTCACCTGGCCGTGGTTTTTCTACAATTCGAAAACCAAAGCATGGAATCCCATGTTCCAACTTGCGAGCTTCTACAGTGAAAGACTCGTCCTCAAATATAATTCCTTCTTCAATCTCCACAAAGGATAAAGGATACTTTAAGTGTGTTCCACTAATTTGAAGCGAGGTTGTTACATATTCAGCAATACCCTTCGGTCCATATACAACAAGCTCATCTGTTCCACCTTGAAAGGAACGACTGCTAATTAAGCCAGGCAATCCATATATGTGATCACCGTGCAAATGTGTTATGAAAATTTTCTCAATTTTGCTAGTCTTTACATTTGTATGTAAAATTTGGTGCTGGGTTGCTTCTCCGCAATCAAACATCCAAACAGCACGACGTTCTTCCAAAAGCTGAAGAACAACGGAAGAAACATTTCGAGCCTTCGCTGGAACACCCGCTCCCGTACCTAAAAATACTAAATTCACACAAAATCCTCCTAATAAAGTGAAGCTTTAATCGATAGAGATTCCTTCTCTATAAACTATCAGTTCTACCAATGGCTTTAGACCCTTAATAATCACAGGTTTGAACGTGATAAGCCGTTCACTATAAATTACATATATTGTAGCAAACAAAAGTTAAGCAATGTAAATTTATTTTCTTTTCACAAAGATATATAATAAGATTGTAATGTCTTATTGAAACTTTTATTTATATGTATACAATGAAATGAGAAAAATCACAAATAATACATATATATCGTTACTTTTTAGAAATGAGGTTCAACAGTGGATAACAATCAAAGACCTACAGCATTAATTATGCTATTTGGAGCAACAGGTGATTTAGCAAATCGAAAACTTTACCCTTCGCTATATCGTTTATATACAAAAGGGAAAATTACTGAGCGATTCGCAGTAATTGGTGTTGCAAGAAGACCCTTAACACAAGAACAATTCAAGAGTAACATTAAAGATTCTGTTTTATCGGCTATTAACCCCGTATCAGAAACCGAGCTAGAAAGCTTTGTTACACACTTTCAATACCATTCTCATGACGTATCTAATACAGATTCATATGCTGAATTAAAAGCTATAGCTGAACAAATGGATGCGAAATATGAGCTTGAAGGTAATCGTTTATTTTATTTAGCTATGGCACCAGAATTTTTCGGTCCAATTACACAGCATTTAAAATCTGAAGGTTTAACTGATACTAAAGGTTATAAACGGGTTATAATCGAAAAGCCTTTCGGACATGATTATGAATCGGCTGAGAAATTGAATAACATGATTCGAGCTTCTTTTGAAGAAGAAGAAATTTACCGAATTGACCATTACTTAGGAAAAGAAATGGTCCAAAACATTGAAGTTATTCGTTTTTCTAACATGATGTTTGAGCCGTTATGGAATAATCGTTACATCTCTAACATTCAAATTACATCGAGTGAAACTTTAGGTGTTGAAGAACGTGGAAGATATTATGATAAGAGTGGTGCCCTGAAAGATATGGTCCAAAATCATATGTTACAAATGGCTGCTCTTCTTGCAATGGAACCACCAATTAAGTTAACTACAGAAGAAATTCGTAGTGAGAAAGTACGAGCTCTCCGTTCATTACGTACATACTCTGATGCGGAAGTACTGAAAAACTTCGTAAGAGGACAGTACGGAGCAGGTGAAGTAGGAGGTTTAAGTGTAGCCGATTACCGGAATGAGCCGATGGTTGATCCAAATTCGAACACAGAAACCTTCGTAGCTGGAAGATTAATGTTCGATAACTTCCGCTGGGCTGGCGTACCTTTCTACATTCGTACAGGAAAGAGCATGGCAGCTAAATCAACGAAAATCGTTGTTCAATTTAAAGATATTCCGATGAATCTTTATTACAACCCAGCTGAAGAGCTTAGCCCTAATCTTTTGGTTATTCATATCCAACCAGATGAAGGTGTAACACTTCACTTGAACGTTCGAAAATCAGGACAAACCGGTTTTACGACACCAATACGTTTAAGCTACTCTAATAAGAGTGTAGACCGCATGAACACGCCTGAAGCTTATGAAAAACTTCTATTTGATTGCATGCGTGGAGATGCAACGAATTTCACACATTGGGATGAAGTAGCGCTATCATGGAAATTCGTTGATGGAATTTCGAAGGTTTGGAAAGAAACAATAGAAATGGATTTTCCAAATTACAAAGCGGGTACAATGGGACCTGCAAAATCAGACGAAATGTTAGCTGAAGACGACAACCGATGGTGGCCAATTGAAGATTTCGACATTGAAACTTGCTAAGAAAAGCGGAAGAGGCTGTCTTAAAAGTGATTATAAATCACTTTTAAGACGCCTTTTTACGCTTTTTAGCCCTTCGTTATAGGTTAGGTGAAATTTGTTATGCTTGTTGAATATGTTGAAAATGCCTATAATTGGCGCTTTTGAAAGAGATGAAATGCATGTATCTTCCTATAAATAGGAACAATGACTTTCAAATAAATGTAAAAACCCAAAGCACCATTCCTTATTGGACACCCTTTTCATGTTCATTTCGATGCATTACTCGTTGGAACCACTTTGGGTAAATCCATTTTTTCTTTTCTTCTTTTTCTCTACCTCGATTAATGTATAAACTAACTCCTGTTTCAATAACAATGAATAAAATATAAAGAATAGCAATTGTATTTAATATAATTTTCATCATACGCATCTCCCTTTTCAATGCTACCCTTACTATTATTTTCCCTAACTCTTAACCAACAAAACCCGAAAATAACCACTTATGAATAGTATGAAAAAGTAACTACAAACATGACAAAAAAATACGCCTAAGCGACGAATCGCTTTAGGCGTATTGATACTTCTTTATTTCATCCACTCAGTATGGAAGATACCTTCTTTGTCTACGCGCTCATATGTGTGAGCACCGAAGTAGTCACGTTGTGCTTGTAGTAAGTTAGCCGGTAATCTTTCAGAACGATAGCTATCGTAGTATGAAAGTGCCGCTGAGAAACAAGGTACAGGGATACCATTTGTAACAGCAAGCGCAATCACTTCACGAAGAGCACTTTGATAGTTCAAAGCGATATCTTTGAAATATGGATCTAATAATAGATTTTTAAGCTCTGGATTGCGGTCATACGCTTCCTTAATGCTTTGTAAGAATCGAGCACGGATAATACAACCACCACGGAAGATCATAGCGATGTCTCCATATTGAAGGTCCCAATTGTACTCATCAGAAGCTGCACGCATTTGAGCAAATCCTTGTGCATATGAACATATTTTACTCATGTATAATGCTTTACGAACTGCTTCAATCAACGCTTTCTTATCGCCTGTATAGGCTTTTGTTTCTGGTCCAGAAAGAACTTTACTTGCTTCTACTCGCTCTTCTTTAATCGCTGATAAGAAACGAGCGAATACTGATTCAGTAATGATTGGTAGTGGAACACCTAAATCAAGCGCACTTTGGCTCGTCCATTTTCCTGTTCCCTTTTGACCAGCACGGTCTAAGATCACATCAACCATTGGCTTACCTGTTTCTTCATCATATTTCTTGAAGATATCAGCTGTGATTTCAATTAAATAGCTATCAAGCTCACCTTGATTCCATTCAGAGAATACTTCATGAAGCTCTTTTGCACTTAAACCAAGCACGTTTTTCAATAAGAAATATGATTCAGAAATTAACTGCATGTCACCATATTCAATTCCATTATGAACCATTTTCACATAATGACCGGCACCATCTGGACCAATATACGTAGTACATGCATCACCGTTAACTTTTGCCGCGATTTCTTTAAAGATTGGGGCAACTAATTCATATGCTTCTTTTTGTCCGCCTGGCATAATTGAAGGTCCTTTTAAAGCACCTTCTTCTCCACCAGATACACCAGTACCAATAAAGTTAATGCCTGCTTCACTTAATTCTTTATTACGACGCACTGTATCTTCGAAGAATGTATTTCCTCCGTCAATAACAATATCACCTTTATCTAGTAACGGTTTTAATTGCTGAATAGTAGCATCTGTAGCCGCTCCAGCTTTAACCATTAACAACACTTTACGTGGTTTTTCTAGAGAGTTTACAAACTCTTTAAGCGTATATGTAGGAACAATTTGCTTTCCTTCAGATTCTTTCATCATTTCTTCTGTTTTTTCACGAGAACGGTTATACACTGAAACAGAATATCCTCTGCTTTCAATGTTAAACGCTAAGTTCTTACCCATAACAGCTAGACCTATAACACCAATTTGTTGCATATTGTAACGTCCCTTCTGTAGTCAATCTCAATAAGTATTATATTAAGCATTACTTACTGTACCAGTGATTGAAGCTTCCTTCAACTTAAATTACTTCATATCTTATTTTATACTATTTTGCTACGCAAATCATTATTTCATAAGGTGAAACTTGGGTTATATGAAACTTAGAACCAATTATAACTTGTGAAAATCATCAAAAACATCTTTACTAAAGCTCGTTTCCGTGAAGGATGATTTCTTCTCTGCATTAGATGCTTTAGCAGCTTTATAAATAATATTCTTCCCAAATTTCTGTTGTAATGCTTCCACTGTTTTCAATAATGGTTCTTCTTTCGCATCTTTTTCAAATGAAAAGATATCTAATTGTTTCACAGCTTCTTGTTCTTCAATCACATCAAAAGCTGTTACACCAAGAAGCCGTACGGCATTACCATTCCAATGCTTCTGGAATAAATCCTTAGCTTTATGATAAATATCTTCTTTCTCAACAAAAGGATTCAACACTGTTTGACTTCTATTAATGGTTTTTCGATTTTGATAACGTATTGTAACACCAATTTTTGTACCGAGTAGCTTTTTCGTTTTTAAACGTGATGAGACTTTGGCAGATAGCTTTTGCAAAACATCAAAGAGTTCTCTTTGATTCGTAATATCCTTCGGCAAGGTGGTCGAATTTCCCACACTTTTGAAATCATATATCGATTCAGGGTCAACTGGTGACTGATGAATGCCATTCGCTTTTTCTTTAAGCTTTAAACCGTTAATTCCAAGCAACGCTTTCAATTGAATCTCATTTGCTTTAGCAAGATCACCAATAGTATGAATACCGATAGTTTGTAATTTCTCAGCTGTTTTTTGACCTATACCATACATTTCCGCTGTTTGTTTAGGCCATAGTATATGAGGTACATCTCTTTTTCGTAGGATTGTAATTCCCATCGGCTTCTTCATATCTGAAGCTGTTTTCGCTAAAAATTTATTCGGAGCAATACCAATACTACATGGTAAATCCATCGTTTCATAAATTCTTTTTTGAATGTTTCGTGCAATATCCATCGGTGAACCTAAATGACTGCATTGTGTAATATCCAAATACCCTTCATCAATCGACACAGGTTCAACTAACTCTGTATATGTTCGTAACAATTGAAAAATAGCCATCGACATCGTGCGATATTTATCAAAGTCCGGTTTTAAAACATGTAAATTCGGACATAGCTTCTTCGCTTCCCAAAGAGACATTGTTGTTTTTACACCATATTTTCGTGCTTCATAACTACAAGTAACGATAATACCTCGTCGCTCTTTCGGATTACCCGCAATTGCTAATGGTTTACCCTTTAATTGCGGATTATATGCCATTTCTACCGATGCATAAAAACTATTCATATCAACATGTAAAATGACTCTGCCATTAACAGGATACATATTCTTCATAACTATCACCATTTTATATTGCTTAATGTCTCTATTTTAACAAATGGCTTCATTTAAGCATAGTTTCTTAGTTCACAGACAGAACAATCAGTGTTCACCACTTTATTCCTATACCTTCTCTTATTTATCTAACAGTAATCCCATCACATATAAATCATAGTATTTTCCGTTCAATAATGTAGAATTCTTTAAACATCCTTCGATTTCAAATCCAAATTTCTGGTAAAGCTCTACTGCCCCTACATTATCGCATCTTGTATCCAGCTGAATTCTTGTAGTAATTCCATTTGATTTTGTCCAATCAATCAATTGCTGAATAATTTGACTCCCTACACCTTTTCCTTGATAATCTTTTTGCACAACTATGCCAAGTTCTCCTGAATGTCTTGATTTGATTTTATTACTTGAAGTTATTGTTCCTATCCCGATGATTTGGTTATTTGTTAAAGCGAGGATCATTATACAATTTTCTTGTTCAACCATTGATTTAATCGACTTAGCTTGTTCATCAGCATTTAATGGGTATTCATCTTTTTCAAAACTTAAATAAGTTGTTTCTCCACCTACATAATTATAAAATTGAACGATGTCCTGAGCATCATCGATTGTTGGTTGTCTAAATTGAATTTCTGACATTTTTCATTCACTCCTAATTTTCTAACAATATTTATTAAGTATGGTTCCCATACCATGAATTATCAACTTTTTTTGGACAAGTATAACATAACGCGAAAGAGGAACTGAATACATTCAGCCCCTCTTCCATTAAAATCACTTTTATTTTTGTTCTTCTTCAAGTGCATCTGGATAAACGATTGTATCAAAGACTTTCGAAGTTGCTTCATCTTTCAAATGAATTGTAGCTTTATAATCGTCAGGTTTCACACCATCAAATAATTGATAAACCATAGATTGCATGGCAATGCCTAAAATCGCAAAGCCATCCATACTATTCTCGTAATCTGCTTGATTCACTACAATTGTAAATTCTGAAAAAGACTTATTGGTCTCTACGCGTTTAATAGAAGCTAAATCTTTATTTGTTTCAAGCTCCTTAATAGAGTCTTTTACTGTCTTTTCCATCTCTTTCATTACTTTTTTATGATGAGATTTAGACATTTTATAAGTAAGTGAGCCATCCTCATTTTTGATAACTTCTTTCACACCATCTTTTTTAGCTTGGGCAATAGTAGTATCAATGTCTTCTCCTTCGAAAAATGCTGCCGGTAACGTTACATCAACGTTCAATAAACCTTTATCTACTTCTACAGCATCATTATTTTCCTTCTTTTCCTTTTTCTCATCATCATTTGATGAACAAGCAACGAGAGAAATACTTAATAATAATAAAAGTAAAATTTTGACAGATTTCAATGTATACCCTCCTAGTAAATATAAATACAAAGAAGAGCCTATCAAAGTTGTTCACTTTATGTCTATAAAAACGCTTAAATGAAACTTAAATTTATAACAATTATTAGCTATCTATCACGATTAATCTCTAGCCTGCAATGTGTAATGCAAAATCTTTTCTATGCCTTCTAGGCCTTCACGTTTAATTCCACGAAAATCATAACCTGCTTTCAAGTAAACACTCTCTGCTCGAGCGTTATTCAAATTAACTACCGAGAAAAGCTCCAAAACATGTGGATAATGTTGCCTAACAAACTGAGGTAACATACGCATTGCCTTTTGAGCAAAACCATTACCTTGATATCGTGGATTAACGGATAATGATCGAACAAACATCGTATTCACTACTTCTCTGTCATGTAAAGCGTCCTTTGCATCATGAAGAACAAAAAAACCAATTGGAGTTTGTTGAAGTAACATGACAACTGGATCAGAATAAGTATTAGTAGCAAACATAGAAATAGCCTCACTCGGCATAAGCGTAAATATTTTCTGATTATCATCTAATTCATAGCTACAAACCTTCTCTCGATACTTCTCTTCATAAAATGCTAGTTTAACATCATTTAAATTCAATTTGTTTTCCTCCTTTTATCAGACTATTTACATCTAAAATCAATCTCAATAGTTATATATTACTAAATTTTATAAATTAAACCAATAAAAGAGGTTGCTTAAAATAGTAATCTATCAAGCAACCTCTTTTATTGGTTCATTCATTTTCATTTTTAAATATATTAATGCAAAACAAAATGAAGAATCTTTTTTAGCCCACTAGCATCTTGTATTCTATTCCCTCTATCAACATAGCCCGTCTTGATATAAACGTGTTCTGCTCTTGTATTCTTGAAATTCACAATGAGAAAAAGCTCCATAATATTTGGATAATATCCTTTTACAAATTCAGGTAATATCTTCATCGCATCCTGGGCATAACCAAAGCCTTGGTATGAAGGGTTTATGGATACTGATCGAATTAACATCATATCATCAACCTCAGTGAGATGACTAATCGTTTCACCAACCTGCAACACAAAAAAACCAACTGGTTGATCATCCTTCAATATTACAATAGGAAAACTAGACGCATCATTTTCACAGGCGATAAGCGCTTCACAAGGTAGCGTTGTAAACGTTTTTTGTGTTTCATCTAATTGATAATTACAAATCATTTCCTTATATTTTTCCTCATAGAAAGCTAACACTACATTCCCTATTTCCTTTGTCATCTACTCTTTATCCCCTTAACATGTTATACATTAATAACAAATACCCTACTACTGAAAAAGTTCTATATTTAATATCATCCTGCGTTTAAATTATCGATTCATTAAGCTTGTACTCATTTTTTTCGCTAGATAACGAAAATATTATCATAAATATTAAAATTTTTAAAATTTTAAGTATACAAAAAGCAGTACCGACACTGGGTACTGCTTTTAACCATTATTATTCGGCCACCACTTGAACGATAGAAACTACCATTTCAGCAATTTTTTCTAGCTCTTCGATGGGCATTTTTTCATTTGTAGTATGGATTTCCTCATAACCAACAGCAAGGTTTACAGTCGGAATACCAAAACCTGCGATTACGTTGGCATCACTACCGCCACCGCTGTGTTGTAATGAAGAAGGTCGGCCAATTTTTTCAGCTGCTTTCTTCGCTACTTCTACAACGTGATCACCATGATCAAATTTAAATCCAGGGTACATAACTTCTACACCAACTATAGCTTCTCCGCCCATTTCTTTAGCAGTTGATTCGAAAGCTTCTTTCATTTTTGCCACTTGCGCTTCCATTTTCTCACCGACTAAAGAGCGTGCTTCTGCAAGAATATCCACATGGTCACAAACGATATTTGTTTGCTTACCACCCTCGAAACGACCAATGTTTGCTGTTGTTTCTTCATCGATACGACCTAGTGGCATTTTCGCAATAGCTTTTGCTGCAATTGTTATTGCACTAACTCCTTTCTCAGGAGCTACACCAGCATGAGCTGTTTTTCCTTTAATTGTCGTAGTGATTTTTGCTTGTGTTGGAGCAGCTACTACGATTTCTCCTACTTTACCATCACTATCTAATGCATAACCATATTTAGCAGTAATAAGAGATGGGTCTAAAACTTTCGCACCTACTAAACCAGATTCTTCACCAACAGTAATAATAAATTGAATTGTTCCGTGCGGAATATTCTGTTCTTTTAATACACGAATTCCTTCAAACATAGCTGCTAAGCCTGTTTTATCATCAGCGCCAAGAATCGTTGTACCGTCTGTTACTACATAGCCATCAACTATTGAAGGTTTTACACCTTTACCAGGAACTACAGTATCCATGTGAGAAGTGAAGTAAATTGTATCTACTCCTTCTTTAGTCGCTGGCAAAGTGCAAATTAAGTTTCCTGCTCCAAAACCTGTTTTCGCAGCAGCATCATCTTCAATTACTTCTAGTCCTAATGAAGCAAATTTCTCTTTCAAAACTTTCGAAATTTCTGTTTCGTATTTTGATTCTGAGTCGATTTGTACTAACTCAAGAAACTCATCAAGTATTCTTTGCTTATTAATCATCTATTTTATACCTCCGTCTATGTACTACTTCCTTAGTATACCCATTGTAAAAGCTACGTGGCAAATCCATTTTATATGAAAGACACGAAGTATATCTATATTGTTCACTTTCTTAAAACAATTAAGATTTAAACTTGTGCCTCTTTCGTATCTAATTTGTAAAATAGAGTATCTACCTTCACTAAAGGAAACCTTTCCGGCAATTCTGATTGTATAACCTTTGTAAAACCATTTTTCTCATAAAATTTTTGAGCTGCTTTAAAAACATCTATAGTTCCTAAAAAAATCTGATTAACACCATTTTCCTTCGACCATTTAATAGCAGTATTTAACAACGTTTGAGCGACTAGAAACTCTTTTCCTCTAAATTCTTGCTTCACAAACATTTTTCGGAGTGCAACTTGCCTGTTACCGATATCAATTAACCCGATTGTTCCTACTATTTCTTCTTGATAAGTACACACCCAAAAGTTACCCAAACCTTTTTGATAAAAATCATTAATGATTAATAAATCCGGTTGATCTTCTTTTGAAATAGATACATTAAATTCTTCTTGTTGAATATGTAAAATTAAATCTATAATTTGATCTGTATACTTTGGTGAACATTCATGTATAGCGATTCCTTCACGCAATTTTCCGTACCTCCTTAACTATCACATCTAAAACAATTATAAACGAACAAAACCTGAAGTTAAATAACTCCAGGTTTTGTTCGTTTATA